>CAILIB010000021.1 GCA_903834195.1 uncultured Candidatus Berkelbacteria bacterium
AGACTGAGAAAATACCTGCGTCAGAAAGTCTAAAAGCCACAATTTTACTGTACCGGTATCGCACTTAATGTTTGTAATCAACTTGACACTTGTGTGTAAAAAGCAAAAGCGGAAAAGAAATAACGTCATAGTTTTAACTAATTTAAGTTCATTACTATGCTTTCATCTTACTTCCGAAATATCCCTCGCGGAGCGTTGGCTGCTAGTAAAATAAAAGGATTTGTTCAAATGGCAAGTGTCATTATCAACAATACGGAAAAGCGGCAAGTAGAGGGGACTACATTGCTAAACTTACAGTCGTCATTTCCAAATTGTTGGTTGACTCGATGTGAGGATAATGTTGAGATTAGAGTGCCAGCTTACGTTTTGGAAAGTAGAAAAACATATATTCTCAATAAAGCAGCTCAATCAGGTAACCATCGGATATTGTACTTTTCATTTGATTGATGAGGTTTTCAGGGTGTCGAAGTGGACTTCTAACTCGTTTCTCGTATAGATTTAATTGTGTGTCACTTTATTCCATTTTTTCCCGTTCTGTTAGACCTGTTTTTATCATTTTATCATGTGACACCAGAGCCACTCGAATCAGCAAAGAGAAGAAAGTTGGAAGCCGAGCTGATCCAAGTGGATACATTCACCAGATCTGCTTCAGACTGCGTCAACAACTTTAGCATTGACAAAGACCATGAATTTGTGGACTTGGTACGAGTTGTCAGCGATTGCCGGTCTATCGTTCTTTATCAGTTGCCGTTGGAAACTAGTAGATCGAAATATCGAGTACCACCGCTGGTCTTGATGCGATTTGCTCGAGGTGGAAAAACAGTCAGCCTTTCCAAGATTTTCGACAAGCTGAAAGAAGTTCCTAACGTGCATCCCATTCTGATATCGTTCAACGGCAGTGGACCTATACCGTTTAAGCGTCGTAATGGAGAGACTCAGGCACAAGCTATCCTGAGATTGATTGCCATGGAGCTCGGAGAGTATACTCCGGAACAGAGTCGGAATCTTGTCGTGGATCGGAAGGCATTGGACCAACACCTCGGCGAGAACGTCGTACTTCTCATCGACGAGAGGAGCTGAATAACCTGGGCGCGTCGGTGGAGGGTGACGCAGCGGAAATACTGAGAGAGATGTTTTTGGACAGAAGTGGACGTTATCTTGTGTTTTCGAGCCACTTCCCCGTTTCCATTGAAGCAGATGCGGTGCAGGCAAGAGGCGTAATGGGTGCGATCCCTAATTCCCCTTCCAGTCTGCGTGGTGTATTGCTTGTGAACATGTCACTTGCAAGCACGTTGGTAGAACTACGTGGCATGTCTAAGGATTGTGAGGCATTGAATGAAGAGGGTGCTGCGTGGCATGGGTATGTACCGTCCCTGATATACTTGGCAATGACCTATAGTGGGGTTGTGACACCCAGCATGCGCTTCGCTCAAATGAATATTTCAGTGGAGCGGGACCATAAATTAGATGTACTGAAGCAATTTGTGGGGGAGTTGCTCAGCGGCCAGCGCGACCC
>CAILIB010000022.1 GCA_903834195.1 uncultured Candidatus Berkelbacteria bacterium
TCATTGTTATCGTAGAAGTATACTCAAAGTCGTAGTAATACAAATTGCATTTATAATTGCTGCCAAAATTGCCTGTCTTGGATTATGTCTTTTACGTTCTAATCTCGCCCAAATAATAACCGGTAAGAAAAATAATAGGCAGAGCAACCAGATATTAATTAAGAAAGCTACCATAATTACCGCTCCTGTATAAGCGGCAGCATGAATACTCACTTTCGAAAATTGGGTTAGAATTCCAAATAACAAACCTGATACTACTAGTGAAACAGCAAGTGCAATAAGTCCCCTAGGTGCATCTAGGAAGTAATATATACAACTAAGAATAATAGCTCCGATTGTTGCAATAACAAAAGGCATTGTTCGCTGTTCGCGAATTGCCACATGTACATCGCTTATATGTCCAAGCTTCATATTAATCAGAATGTAAATGAGTGGCAGACCTGAAATAAGGAGGAGACATAGTCCGCCATAGAGTAGAAACTCTGAAGTTGAATGAACAGATGCTGCAACGCACCATAAACCAAATCCTACAACCATGAGGAATGGACTGCATATACCTGAGATGTATTTAGCAAGTTGTGCTTTCATTGAATAATACTAGCACATGAAAATAGTTTGGTTTAAAAAAGTGCACCCTGTCGGAAGGGTGCTGTAATCCAAGTTCATTTCTTGGAGGAATGCCGAACTTTTTTGTGCGGCCGAGTTGGTGGTGGAACATCGGTATACAGAGTGGGTCCTGTATCATTTGCGATTACCGCCCCAATATATTGTTTTCTCCAGTGCCGATGCTCGTTCTTGTATCTACGGACCAGTTCATTCATTGTCCATCGGGATTCATCCCGATCGAACTGAAAATGGTGAATACTCTTTTCATCACAGAGGTTCCACAGTACTTTCATGACCAACAGGTCTCGCCAGTCATTTATATGAGACGCAGCGGAAACATGGGCTTTCCAAGTTGCGTACTTAGAGTACACAACGTTCTCAAACGCGGTTCGAGCGCGTTCAAACTCGAGATTTATAGACTTTCCTTTGTACTTCCATATCCTCAGCCACGCTTCCCCGTTTCTACGGTGTTCATCACTAAGGAAACTCACTGAACGATCACGTTTTTTTTCGCGCTTTGCAATTTGGGCGGTGTTAATCGCTCGTTTTTTTGCCTTCTTGATCTCAGTAGGAGAAAGTGGGACAGAAGGTTGTGGTCTTGAGGCGATTTTTATGTCGCGCTCTCTACCGAACTGTTCAACTGCCGGCCGATTATCACAGCCTGTAAAACATGAAATGACGAGAAGTGTCAAAATCCATTTTAATTTTCGAAACATTTTCACATCCTTGTAACAACAAGTGTCACGTCCCTGAGACAGTAGCAATACGCATTAGTATAGTCAATCCAGTACGTTGGAATCTCTGGAGCCTGCCTTTTCAGTATTTTGGTTGTGTCATTTTGCATTTTTAAACTATACATACCTCCATACAGAAATAAACACTTGGTTTGCGAAGAAACCGAAGCACGTGTGCGCAAAAACTAATCAATTTTTTTCCTGAAGTTCCGAATCTGTAACCTTCTATTTTGAAGATGTCTAGGTCGTGGTGTATATTTTGCCGCGGTCATTTTAATAAAAAAAGTGGGGCAACCGTACTGGTCGCCCCACACAATAACCCGGCCAATTTCTAGTTGCGGGTGGGGTGTTTGCTCAGAAGTCGTCGAGCCATGCGATCTAAGTCAGCGTCGCGAATAACTGTGCCATTGGATTCAGGTAATCGCGTTTGTATCTGATTCAGAATACGATCTCTGGTTGATTTGTCGAAAAATGGTCTACATTGAGTAGACTCTGGCGCGTCTTGCATTAAAACAGACATGAAAACATTTAACCTTAAAATCACTAAATAGTCAATCTAACTCTCACATAGTACAATAAACATATGGAAATAGTGGTTATTATTGTATCGGCATTTCTCGCCTCACTCATCTTTGGGTGGTTCATGATTAGCTTGCTCGATATTATGGCGCTCCCCCTCATGAATTGGGGTGCAATTGTTCGAACGTACTTCAAAATGCCAGAGCGTGATCAGAAAGATGCATGGCTATTTACCCTTCTCATCAGTGTTACACGTATCCCGGTAATTATTTTAGCGGGTTGGGCATTCTTCTTTTATTTGCTCACATTATTCATTGCTACCGAGCAACTTCTGTTTGTTGAACAGGTCGCTATGAGTACATTTTGGATTGTGTTCGTTATGCGCGAGGCAAGTGTTTTTGTTGGCAGTCTCTTAATTGGACCTCAAATGAAAGAAGTGATGCGAAGTTTGCACGGTTAGTGAATATAGTTAACTGAAATTTAACGTCACATTTGTATAATGTAGCTGCCAGACAGCTGCGTGGTGAGTATTATTCTTATTGTTCAAAAAAATAATTTTTAATATGTCACTTTTAGTGATTCATCCACCTCATACTTCCGTTGAGTCTCTTCGACGACTCTTCTTTCAAGGAGGCTGTGCAGTTACACCTTGTTCAAGTGTTGATGCTGCAGTCAGTTTACTCGAAAGACATCCTTTTAAAGCCATCTTTATTGTTCATCCATGTTCACATGTTGAGTTAATGAATACATTTCAAGATGTAAAGCGCTTTTCTCTATCGACATTTGTCATAACGCGTAGGCAATCTGGATTGGAGCGTGTTCATGCTCTTCAAGCAGGTGTAACTAATTACTTTATAGAACCATTCTCATATACGCAGGTTGTCCAGGATACTATTACCGCGGTATACGCAGGAGTTCAGATTTCTGATACCAGAAGATATGCAGATATATCTGTAGATTATTTAGCGCGTACAGTTTCAATTCAAAGTAAGGAATATGTCTTTAGTCGTACTCAATTCCTCCTGTTTACGTTACTTATCCAACGACCTGGACAAGTCTTTAGTAGGGTCCAAATTTGGGAACATGTGTGGGGGTATGCTGAATATCCACTTACAAATACAATTGATGTTCATATTCGTCGGTTACGACATGTTTTACCAACTGAAATTGCACTGAGGATTCAATCAGTTCACGGGGTAGGGTACCGTTACATGCTACCTAAAGCAGTTGGCGTAACGACAAAAGCTTAGATTTATATAGTGTATGAAGCTCTTCTACGCGAAGGAGAATTTCATTGTTTCGTTTGCATAGCTGAGCGCGCCCTTGATACGTGATATGGTGTATATTCCTTACTGGACCCATATTTGTAGTAACCCGCTCGACATTAACCAGATTAAGGCAACGAAGTCTTCGTAGTGCGGCATACAATGTTGCTGGAGGTATTGGAGTGTTAAAACTTTGAAGTGCTTGCAAAATGCCGTATCCGTGCAAACTTCCACTTGTATCTAAAATATTGAGTATGGCATACTCGCAGTTGCGCAGTGCAATTCGCATAAAAATGTGTTACCAATAGGTATACTGAATGTATCGCATAAATTAGGGTTAGAACTGAAGAAAAAATGAAAAATTACGACCACCGTGAAATAGAGTCTGCTTGGCAAAAACGCTGGGATGATGCTCACCTTTTCGAAGTAGACAATACACCGTCTACTCGTGAAAAGGCGTATATCCTTGATATGTTCCCGTACCCTTCTGGTGCTGGGCTTCACGTTGGTCATCTGCTTAATTATACTGGGTCGGATATCTTGGCGCGTTTTGAGCGCATGCGCGGTAAGGATGTTCTTCATCCAATGGGATGGGATGCATTCGGGTTGCCAGCTGAAAACTATGCAGTTAAAACAAATGTTCACCCAGCAATTTCTACCGAAAAAAATACATTAGAGTATAAACGTCAATTTAAACAGGTTGGTACAAGTTACGACTGGACAAAGGAAATTAATACATCCAGTCCTGAATACTACCGCTGGACGCAGTGGTGTTTCGCCTTTTTGTATAAAAAGGGCTTGGCATATCGTAAAGATGGGTTAGTTAACTGGTGTCCCAAAGATCAAACTGTACTTGCAAACGAGCAAGTTGTAGGTGGCAAGTGTGATCGCTGCGGATCGGAAGTTGTACAGCGTAGTTTACGTCAGTGGTATTTCAAGATTACTGATTATGCTGACCGGCTCATTGCCGATTTGGACGATCTTGATTGGCCTGAAAAAATTAAATCGATGCAACGAAACTGGATTGGTCGATCTGAGGGTGCAGCCCTCTGGTTTGCAATTGATGGTTCAGAAGAAAAGGTTGAAGTCTTTACGACTCGTGCCGACACGCTCTTTGGAGCAACATATTTAGTTGTTGCACCTGAGCATCCCCTAGTTACTATTTTGACTTCTGATATTCAAGAAGCTGCTGTGGCTGCATATATAGAGGAAACATCACGCAAAACAGAACTCGAGCGCACGTTTACTGATCGCGAAAAAACAGGTGTGTTTACAGGTGCATATGCAATAAATCCTGCAACTGGTGAAAAGATCCCGGTTTGGGTAGCAGATTATGTTCTATCAAACTATGGAACCGGTGCAATTATGGCAGTTCCTGCACATGATGAGCGGGACTATGCCTTTGCTCAGAAATTTAATCTTCCTATTGTACGGGTACTTGGCGATGATTCAGATGAATTACCACTCACCTCAAAAGGAGTTTTGAGTAATTCAGGTGTGTACACTGGAAAAGACAGTGAAGCTGCAATGAAAGACATTGTTGCCTCAGTTGGTGGTGAACGTAGAGTTACCTATCGTATTCGTGATTGGTTAGTCTCTCGTCAACGCTTCTGGGGTGCCCCAATTCCGATTGCTTATGATGAAGAAGGAGCTGAATACCTTGTACCTGATTCTGAGCTCCCAATTACCTTGCCAATGAATGTTGACTTCTCCCCTACTGGAAAATCGCCGTTAGTTTCTGCGCTTGAGTGGAAACAGTATCGTCCAGATGGTGAAAATGGTCCTACACTTACCCGTGAAACTGATACGCTTGATGGATTTGTTTGCTCAAGCTGGTACTTCTTGCGTTTTCCTACTCCTCACGATGATACCCAGCCTTTTGATCAGACTGCACTGAAAAAGTGGTTCCCAGTTGATACGTACATTGGTGGAGCTGAGCACGCTGTTATGCACTTGTTGTATGCTCGCTTCTTAACGAAGGTGTTTTTCGATGCTAAATTAGTTCCATTTCACGAGCCGTTCAAGACCTTAAAAAATCAAGGAATGATTCTTGGTCCAGATCATAATAAAATGTCTAAATCTAAGGGTAATGTCATCAATCCGGATGATGTTATTGCCGAGTTTGGTGCAGATTCATTGCGGGCATATGAAATGTTTATGGGTCCGTTTGATCAAGAAAAACCGTGGAATACTACTGGTATTGTTGGTGTTCGTCGTTTTATGGAAAAGGTATGGAAGTTGCAAGAAAAAGTTGGCAGTACAAAGGCTGGACCAGATGAGCTTCGCGCTATTCACTTTGCAACTAAGAAAGTAACCGAAGATATTCAAGGATGTAGGTTTAATACTGCAGTTTCTACATTGATGGAGCTTGTAAATACTCTTTCTCAGCAAGAGACGATACAAAAGGATACATTTGCAACCTTATTGAAGTTGCTTTCCCCGATTGCTCCGCACATCACAGAAGAGCTTTGGTCGTTGATTGGTCAAGATGGTTTTTGCAGTGTTGCAGCTTGGCCAACCTACGATGAGGCATATTTAGTAGTATCTGAGGTTTCATACCCAGTACAAATTAATGGCAAGGTCAGAGCAAATATTACTGTTTCAAGTACTGCCACTGAAGATGAAGTTCGAGCTGCTGCTGAGGCTAATCCAACCATACAAAGTTACTTGAAAGATCAAGAAATTCGCAAAGTAGTAGTTATTCCAGGCAAAATCATTTCCTACGCGCTCAATTCTTGATGCCTGCTCAGGTTTGTGGTATAGTCTTTTAGTAATCAAAACATAGAAAGTTCTCATGGCAACTCCTAAAAAGCGCACAAGTCCGGTCCGTTCTGGTAATCGTCGTCGAAACATCGGCCTTACTCTTCCGGCTACTGAAGTGTGTCCTGCGTGCGCGAGCGTTAAAGTGAAGCACCATGTTTGTATCGTTTGTGGCCAATACAAAGGTCGCGAAGTGATCAAGCGTGAGATGCCAGCTGTTTCAAAGCGTAAATAATATACAGTGGCACAAAACCGCCACCTTTCCCGTACCCTCTCAATGCAGTCTGTTTATGAGTGGGAATTTCGGGATAATCCTGAGTTAGATCAGATTGTTGAACGTAATATTCATGCCTTTGAAAAGGATGTAGATAAAGACTACATCCACAAAGTTGTGTATGGTATTCGCGATCACTGGGATGAAATTAACGAAGCGATCGTTGAGGCAGCTCCTGAGTGGCCGCTCGATCAAGTTGCGCGTGTCGATAAGAATATCCTTCGAGTCGCAATTTACGAAATGCTTTTCGACGAAAAAGAAGATGTACCACCTCGTGTTTCTATTAACGAAGCAATTGAAATTGGTAAAACTTTTGGAAGCGAGAGTTCGCCAAAGTTTATTAATGGTGCACTTGGTTTTATTTACCGTAAACATGCTGAGCGCCTTGAGCCGCGCGACGCTCGCTAAATCTTATGTCTAACGTTGCTGATTTCGAAGCATCGCTCGGTCTGCGGTTTAAAAACCGTGAACTCTTGCAACAGGTGTTTGTTCACCGGTCTTATTTGAATGAACATCGTGGATTTCCACTTGGTGATAACGAGCGCCTTGAGTTTTTGGGAGACGCAGTACTGGAGTTAGTTGTTACAGAGCATCTCTACAATAATTATCCAAACCCTGAAGGTGAACTTACTACCTGGCGGAGCGCGCTGGTTAAAGGCGAAACTTTGGCAGTTATTGCTACAGAGCTAAATTTCCCTGAATTCTTGCTCTTGTCGTATGGTGAAGAAAAAAGTGGCGGAAAAACCAAGGGCTATATTCTCGCAAATACGTTTGAGGCTTTTATTGGTGCGCTGTACTTAGATCAAGGATATGAGGCTGCTGATGCGTTTATTCATACATCAGTTCTTTCGCGATTAGAGAATATCTTGGCGAATAAGCTCTTTATGGATCCAAAAAGCAAGCTTCAAGAGCATACACAAGAAAAGTTTGGTATGACACCAAACTATGTTGTTCAGGGAGAAGATGGTCCGGATCACGCTAAACTTTTTACAGTTTCAGTTCACATTGGTGATCGCGAATTAGCTCGCGGCACTGGTAGTAGTAAGCAAGCAGCACAAGTATCAGCGGCTGAAAAAGCCTTGCAGACACTTATTGTCAGCTAATTAACGCCAGGTTACATTTGTAAAGGCGTAGTCGAGAAGCTTACGAGCTTCAATAGCATTGGCGTCTAGTGCAGTGTCGGTAGTATTCAAAACTACTGCAATGTATTGGACGCCATTTCTTGTTGCACCATCTACTAAACATCGTCCTGCTGCAGGTGTGTACCCTGTCTTACCACCAGTATTACCTGGGTATGCTAATGTAGTCTCAAGCTGATTAGTATTTGTAAGTTGATACGTTTTCTTACCTGTTACATCTGTAACTGTAGTACTACTGGTACCGAAAATAGTTTTAAGAATAGGAACTTGATTATCGATTGCGAGAAGTTTAGCTAAATCCATCGCAGTAGATTGAGTTCCATCTTCCAAACCAACTGGTTCAATGTAATGAGTGTTCTCCATGTGGAGTTTAGTTGCAGTTGCATTCATCTCTACCACAAAGCGCGCTAAGCGATCTTGAAGAGGTGCATTTGGATTATGCAATAGAATTCCCCCAATGTAGCCTGCAAGTGTTCGTGTGGCATCATTAGCCGAAACGGTAAGCGAACCATAGAGTAAATTCTGGACCGTGAGCGTGTCTCCAGTTTGTAAGTGCATCACAGAGCCTTCAATTGTTGCAGCTTCTTCTGGAGTGGCAACTATATCATCAAGCTTGCCAAACTTAGTGACTAAAAGATCAGTCATTAGTTTAGTAGTACTTGCAATTGGGACTGGTGACATTGCTTTGCTCGTCACAATAAATCGGCCTGAATCAGGATTGTAGAGTGCGTACTCCTTACTATTTATCTGAGGAAGTAGACCCGGTGCAACAACTGGCAACTTTGTTAACTCTGGTAGTTGAGTGGATTTTGTAATATTTGAATCAGTGGATGTTCCAAGAACTGAGCTAATCCCTTCTGGAACAGTTGCTGCATATACATGTAATGACCAAGCTCCAGAAGCACCTAGAGAGACTAGTACAATTGCGACGCAGCTAAAGAATAGAACGCCTTTAGTCATTGAGTCGATTCATTTCTGCACTCGTTAACATCCGGTACGTACCAATTTTGAGCGTTCCAAGTTCAATACTTGCAATTTTTACACGCTTTAATCGGACAACTTCCAAATTTTGAGTTGCACACATGCGACGGATCAAATGTTGACGGCCTTCATGTACTACCATGGTAATAATAAATGAATCACCTTCAGAACGGACTTCAACAGTGTCTGCCACTGCTTTACCGTCACCAAGTTTAACACCTTTAAGGAATCGAGCCTTTACCTTTTCAGCATCAATTAACTTGCCCTTTTCTGCCTTGCAGACAATCCAGTATTCTTTCTTATGATCAAACGAAGGATGGGTTAAACGGTTGCTTAGAGCGCCATCATTGGTGAGAAGAATTAAACCCTCACTATCACGATCAAGGCGGCCAATTGGAAAAACGGGCGGATACGGTGGAACAAGAGAAGTTACTAAGGGTGCTGTACCCTGTTGAACCTTGCTACACACTACTCCACGGGGCTTGTGAACAGCGTAAACGATATGATTAACCTTAGGGAGAGGCTTACCGTGGACGAGAATCTCATCCTCTGGTGATACTTTGGTACCAAGGTCAGTGATAACGGTTTTGTTTACGCGAACAGAGCCGCGAGTGATAAGTTCCTCAGCGGCTCGTCGGGAACAAATTCCGCTAGCTGCGATTATTTTCTGTAGTCGTTCCACGGAGGGTAATTCCTAACTCAGTTAATTGTAGTGGTTCCAGTGCTCCTGGAGCCTGCATAAGTACATCGCGACCTTCCCCTGTTTTAGGAAAAGCGATGACTTCACGTAAATTCGATTCATCTTGTAATAGCATAACTAGGCGATCAAAGCCATATGCTAAGCCTCCATGTGGTGGCGCACCATAGGTAAGTGCGGTAAGCATATGCCCAAATGTGCGTTCAATCCGCTCCTCATCGTACCCCATGATTTTGAAGGTTTGCTTCAGTTCAACAGGATTATGGGCACGTATACTTCCTCCACCAATCTCGATTCCGTTTAGTACAACGTCATATTGAGAGGTTAAGATCTCTTCGATATTTGTACTGTTCATCAGATTCTTTTGATCAGCTTCGGTTTTAGCACGTGAAAATGGATTGTGAGTGAACGTCCATCCACCTTCTTCAGTTTTTTCAAAGAAAGGAAAATCGACTACCCAACAAAATGCTAACAAGTTTGGATCAGTTGGATCTGTGCGTAAGTCAGGACGGTCAATACCATATTTTTCCATCGACTCTTTAAATGTGATCCGAGGAAAAGGAACTTCCTGGATTTTCTTTTCAGGATACTGCTCTTTTACAAGTGCAATGAGCATGGCTTCGTTAAGTGCCATAACATCTTCTTGTTCTACAAAAGAAAGTTCCATGTCGATCTGGGTAAACTCGGGTTGACGGTCTCCCCGACTATCTTCATCACGCATACAGCGAGCAATCTGGTAGTAGCGTTCTACACCACCAACCATTAAAAGCTGCTTAAACTGTTGTGGACTTTGAGGAAGAGCAAAAAACTTACCTTTAGCACGTGTTGGTACGACGTAGTCTCGGGATCCTTCTGGAGTAGTTGCTGTAAGAAGCGGAGTTTCAACTTCAGTGAATCCACTGTCATCAAGAAATCTGCGCACAAAACGTAAGATTGCAGCACGATCTACAAGGTTCTTGTGCATGCGTTCTGATCGCAAATCGAGGTAGCGGTACTTTAAACGAAGTTCGTCTTCAACAGTGCGCGTATCCTCAGTGATACTAAATGGCGGAAGGACACTCTTGTTTAAAACGGTAACTGTTTGAGCTTGAAGTTCTACAGTTCCGCTTGGAATGGCTGGATTTATCAGCTTTTCAGGACGTGCCACTACTGTGCCAGTAATTTCGATGACGTCTTCACTGCCAACTTCTTTGAGAACAGCGTAGCTTTCAGCCGCCCAGCCGCCTGTTACAACTTGAAGTAGGCCGCTTCTGTCGCGTAAGTCGATAAAGAGTACTTTACTATGGTCGCGGATACGGTGAACCCATCCGGAGACGGTTACGGTTTCACCGATATGGGTAATTGTTTCTGAGGTTAAAATTCGGGGCATGATTATTCGTTTATCCGAGCAGGTAAGACTGTGCACAAATGTGTGCAAATTTGGGTAGTGGCGGTCTGCGCCTCCTGATCTTCTAGAGTTCGATTTGCATCGCTATACGTAAGATGTAACGTAATAGATTTTTCATTTTCTGCGAGCGGTTTACCTGAGAAAATATCACGTGTATACCAACTGGTTAGTAGTGCAACATTAGTGCGAATTAACTCTTCTTCAACTCTACTGAACTCAATATTCTTATCAAGAATAATTGTAATATCTCGCTCA
>CAILIB010000023.1 GCA_903834195.1 uncultured Candidatus Berkelbacteria bacterium
ATTCTTATTCTTTATGGGAGGGTGAGCAGACGTGCAGAGCACGTCGTTGAGAGGGAGGGTGTTTACACCTTCCCTCTCAAGAGCGCTTAGTAATCCATTCCCATTCCGCCGCCCATACCGCCACCAGCAGGAGCTTTAGGCTCAGGTTTATCAACAATCAATACTTCAGTAGTAAGAACCATCATGGCCACAGAAGCAGCGTTTTGAAGTGCTGAAGAGGTTACTTTGAACGGATCAATGATACCCGCCTTAACCATATCAACGTATTCACCCGTCATGGCATTGTATCCAACACCCTTCTCACGGCGACGCACTTCTTCAACAACTACTGCACCATCAACACCAGCATTCTCAGCAATCTGCTTCAACGGCTGTTGTAGCGCCTTACGGAGCATCTCTACACCAATCTGCTCTTCACCTGTCAACTTGAGCGCTGTAAGAGCTGAGAGAGCATCTACAAGTGCAACACCACCACCGGCTACGATACCGCCATCGATTTCATCAACCGCAGCGCGAGTAGCAGATAGAGCGTCCTCAATACGATACTTTTTCTCCTTCATTTCAACTTCAGTAGCAGCACCAACCTTAATCACACCAACACCACCTGCAAGCTTGGCAAAACGCTCTTTTAGCTTTTCCTTGTCATAGCTCGAGTCAGTTTTGTCGATTTGTGCCTTGATCTGAGCAACGCGCTCATCAATTGCCTTCTTGGTACCTTTACCACCTACAATTGTGGTCTTCTCTTTGGTTGCAAGAACCTTATCTGCGCGGCCCAACTGCTCTACTGTCGTACTTTCAAGTTTGAGACCGAGATCTTCACTGATCACCTGTCCGCCGGTTAGCACAGCAATGTCGCGAAGCATTTCTTTGCGACGATCACCAAAAGCCGGAGCCTTAACTGCAAGCGTCTTGAAACCACCCTGAATATTATTCAAAACCAGAGTAGTAAGTGCCTGACCTTCGATATCCTCAGCAATAATAACCAGTTTCTTGCGACCAGACTGTGCAAGTGACTCAAGAATTGGCAGGATTTCCTGAATTGAGGAAATCTTCTTATCGGTAATGAGCAACAGTGCGTCATCATATACAGATTCCATGCGAGCTGTGTCAGTCACCATATATGGACTGATATAGCCGTTATCAAACTGCATACCTTCAACCACTTCAGAATCAAGACCCATGGTCTGACCTTCTTCAACAGTGATCACACCAGCGCGACCAACCTTAGCAATAACTTCGGCAATCTTAGCGCCGATTTCAGCATCACCAGCCGAGATAGTAGCAACATTAGCAATGTCACTTCCTTTCACTTCTTTGCGATTCTTACGAAGTTCTGCAACTACAGCCGCAACACCCTTTTCAATACCGTGACGAAGCACAATTGGATTTGCTCCAGCAGCCACATTCTTCAAGCCTTCGTTAATCATGGCCTGTGCCAGAACTGTAGCAGTAGTTGTTCCATCACCTGCGATGTCGTTAGTCTTAGAAGCAACTTCTTTGATAAGCTGCGCACCCATGTTTTCGTATGGGTCTTCAAGTTCGATTTCTTTAGCGATTGTTACACCATCATTGGTAATCACAGGAGAACCGTAGCTTTTGCCAAGTACCACATTGCGACCCTTAGGTCCGATGGTAACTTTTACCGCATCAGCTAGTTTGTTAACGCCATCGCGCAACTTGGCACGAGCGTCCTCTGAGAATGCAATTTGCTTTGCCATATTCGTTATTTATAAATGTTGTTTACGAAAGAAGTAAGTAAGCGAACGCAATGAACACTGTTTACTTCTTTGTCCGATAAAGTTTGTGAGTAAGAGAGTTTACTTACTTCTTGAGTACACCTAAAATATCGCCAGACTCTAGAATGTAGAAATCTTCATCATTCAACTTGATTTCAGTTGGACCATACTTCGAGAACATGATCGTCTGCCCCACTTCAACACCAAGTTCCTTAAACGATACAAGCGTACCATTAACATACTTCCCCTGCCCGACGGCAACAACTTTACCCTGCTGCGGCTTTTCTTTGGCAGTTTCTGGTAGAACGATACCCGACTTAGTGACCTCTCGTTCAGAGATTGGCATCACCAACACGTGGTCTCCAATTGGATTGAGCATGTGACTCCTGTGTTACGTGTAAGAATTTGTATTTACAGATTAAGTGTAAAGTATGCTTTACATTTCGTCAAGACAGTATAAAAGTGCAAGCACCCCAGAATTTGGGGCACTTGCGATGGATTGCACAGGTGACACGTAGCTCAAGCAGAATATGCAAGATTACCGGAGATGTCTCCGATGTATCGCACTGCTTCTGTGAAGAAATGTGCTCCTTTACTATGTTCAGTACTCATATCAGTGAACCAAAACGTCGTCGGAAAGTCGCGGAACCAGACTTCTCGCGCTTCTCGGTACACCTCAACAACACCTTCAGAGATGCTTCTTAGCGGACTTGGAAGAGAAAATGTGAGTTCTCGATTTTCGGCATCCGTAAGAAGTCCAAAATCAAGTTCATACATATCCCCTGACGACACACCAAATGGAAGATCAAGCACTGTATGATCACAATATTCTGAACAAATCCAACCCTTCAGAATGAGTGAGTTAGCAATCAGTT
Source organism: uncultured Candidatus Berkelbacteria bacterium (assembly GCA_903834195.1). GTDB lineage: Bacteria > Patescibacteriota > UBA1384 > CAILIB01 > CAILIB01 > CAILIB01. The sequence goes on from CAILIB010000023.1 coordinate 2,612, forward strand.
GAAAATCTGATGCACCTAACCCTTTGACTGAAAGTATCGGATCGGATTCGAGAACAGTGAAAACAGATAACTCACCTTGTTCGATCATGAAGCGAACCTCACGAAGAAACTGAGCATACATTGTTAAAAGGACCTGTGCCGAGGCTACTGTATTTTGCAGCATTATCTTCCTTGCGCGTTGCGCAGGTTAGGTATAGCACATTTAGATTAATCTTTCATGAATTATAAACGACACAAAAAGAGCCCCGCGACCGGGGCTACTATTTTGTAATAAAGAAGCGGTTTACATGAACGATTGTGGGCCAAATGTTTATAAACCCTATATCGTGTAAACCGCTCTTCGACTTCAGGACGTCTTGCTTGAGTCCAAACAAAACTTAAAGTCGTACTTAGGCTGGCGTGACATCCTGACGTATGATGCTCACGCTCGGTTTAAAGGTACAAAACGCAAAACGTATTTTTTTCTATTTGTTTTGGTCCGAGCGTCTGTTGGAGAAGCTCTGTTAATTCCTTCTCTCAACACATTTATTATACCCAATTTAGACCACTTCGTCTATGTATTTAGGCCCCCGATTAGGGTGTACCTAGTGATAAAATGCGCTCTTAGCCACTTATTTGTAAAAGTCAGTTAAAAAGTGAAGAATTTAGCGTTTTATTGACGCAGATCAATGTCATAAAAGCGTGAATACTGAAGCTGTGCCGACAGTTTTGCATCCCCGGTTGGACCGTTACGGTGCTTCGATACAATCACTTCCAACAGGTTATCATGCTCTTCTTTGTTCTTATTATAGTAGTCGTCACGGTAGAGGAACATCACCACATCAGCGTCCTGCTCAATAGATCCAGACTCACGCAAGTCGGACAGCATTGGGCGCTTATCATTACGAGCTTCAACTGCACGAGAGAGCTGTGAGAGCGCAATAACTGGACATTCAAGCTCCTTTGCCAATGCCTTCAACGAGCGAGAAATTTCCGATACTTCCTGCACGCGATTATCTTGGTTTCGGGCACTTCCCTGCATCAGCTGCAAGTAGTCGATTACTATCAGTTGTAGGCCATATTCAGACTGCAAGCGACGTGCTTTTGCCCGCACTTCCATAACTGAAGCCATTGGCGAGTCATCTATGAAGAGATTTGCTTCGGCTAACTGTGCCTGTGCCTCAATAAGTCGTGACATGTCGTCTTCTGACAAGTTACCATTGCGCAATTTCCAGGCATCTACCCGACCGATTGAAGAGATTAGACGATCTACCAACTGTTCCTTTGACATTTCCAGCGAGAATACCCCTACAACTTTCTTTTCATTCACTGCCACATGCTCGGCGATATTCATGGCAAAGGCTGTGTTGTGTACGATAATATCGTTGGCTAGAAAATTATGAGTTTCAGGGACGGTTAAATCGTAGACCTGATTTAAACCTGTAGATTCAATACTAACGATTCTATCCCAGTACACATCAGCTTGAGCTAATTGAACTAACTCAGTATCACCAAAGTATTGCGCTAGCTTCATAACTAATTCCCGACGTGGGGCATGTTTTTGGACGTGAAAATTTGTTCCAACCGGTAAACAAAGATCCCGGTAGACTTCACTCCAGCTCTTTTCTCCTTTTAACGTCAAAACTCGATGCCAGATTTCTACCGGAATTGTATCTTTAGTCCACCCTCCCACTTTCTTCGATTGGGCACAGCGCACCACCTTATCAAGCGCAGACTCTTTTCCGAGAATACCAATTTCGCGGGCAAACGTAAGAATATCTTCGCGAGCATGAATTTCTACTTCGTAACTTGGGCGTCGAGATCCTTTATACAAAACCTGCTTTGAGCGCAGTTTTGCCAGTATTCCAAATCGCAATAGTAGATGCTGAACATCTTGAGCCAACTGTTTTGAAACTGTTGCATACGAGATAACCGGTACGCTGTTTTCACCACAACGAGATACACAGGCAGTACCATCACAAGAAAAGAGACGATTAAGAAAGAGGGCGATATCTTCTTTTACCAGAGTAAATACTTCCGATGGAACCTGTTTCTCGGCAGCTGTCTTCCCCCAAATACCAGCCTGCTCTAAGTATGTCCGAACTGGATTTCGATCTGAAAACAATTCTGGTAATGGAAATTCGGCAGAATGTTCACGGATTGCCTGTGCAGTCATATATGAAGGTAATGCCACACCGTTTTGCCACGCAGTCATATTAGCTGGCGACAATCCTAATTGAAGAACTGTCTGACGAATTACTGCGCGATGCATCTCACGGTACTCTGCAAACTTAACAGACCACTCCTGTTTTATGCGAGTGATTGCATTCTTATTTACTGAGACTGCAAAGCTACTTGCACGTGTTCCCCCACTCGTTGTGTGGGTAATTTGCACCCCACCAAAAGCATACATTGCCCGAAGAAAATCACGCACAATTATAGGATTTACATTTGTAAATCGAGGTTGAGTACCAGTTACACTTCCATCAGATAGATAGTACGCCAGAGATTTTACAAGGTGCTCAGCAATATGTTCTGTGCCAAAAAAGGCAATCTTTTTAGGTACCGCAATACGATCACTAACACTCAGATTGGCGATACTTCTCCACCCTTGAATTGTTAGAAGTGGATGCGTTGCAGTTGCTTCAATTTCCCGACCTAATGCAGTACGTACAAGAAACGTTTGCTTGATGCCATTATCGATATAGTTGGTCGGCATTGCCGGGCTAAATTGCCAGTCTGAACTCAACGTAGCAACACTTCCTTTTTGTGTTTCCACCATCGATTGAATGGTGGTTAGCGAGCCATCCGAAGCCAGTACGCGCGTGTTTCCAGTCACACATTTACCCATTGAAGGACGGGCAGCCAGAATAAGGAGGTCCGATTTCTGCAACCCACCCAAAATTCGATCAAGGCTCCTGAAGCCAGTTGGAGTACCTCGAAGGGCGCCGTCTTGTTGAGCTAAAAGCCCCAAACGTTCAAAAGAGTCATCCAAAATTGAACGAACTGACGTAAAATTTTGTTTAAGAAATCGTTGCGTTACTGCGAACAGTGTACGCTCAGCAGTATCCAAAATATCAGACGTACTACGCTCTTCTTGAAAGCCAATTTCACCAATTTCCCCCGCCGCCGTAATAAGTCGGCGTAACATCGCCTTTTCCCGCACAATGTTGGCGTAGTGCGCCACATTGGCTGCAGTAGAAACAGAGGAAACTAGTGAAGACAATTTAGCCGGGCCACCCACCTCTTCAAGCTTTTTCAAGCTAGCGAGCTCGTCTGAAACCGTAACCAAGTCAATCGGAATACGCTTCTCGAAGAGAATGCTCATCGCCGCATAAATTGTGGCATGTTCGGGACGGTAAAAGTCCTCACTTTTCACAACATCCACCACCTTCATTACAGATTCAGGATCAAGTAACAGCGAACCTAGCGTTGAGATTTCAGCATCAAGATTCTGAGGTGGAATTCGACTACCCGAACGAGGCTGAACTGGCTGTTCAGCGTAATTCTGCCCCCGATTACTTCCTCGACTATTTGTTGACATTCTTCAACATTATATCAAGCCTGTTTTGCGGTAGACATCATCCATGGTTACAGTAGCAACCTTTCGAGCCTTCTCGGCACCACTTTTCAGGGTGTCGCGCACATAATCTTCGTTCTGATCTAGTTCAGCTTTTTTGGCACGCAACGGATCTAAAAACAAATTGAGTGCGACTGCCAAGCGATCCTTTGCTTCTTTATACCCCATTCCTCCGTTCAAATACGCATCACGCATTACAGTCAAATCTTCAGGTTTAGCGACCAGTTGATAGAGAGAAAATAGCGTATCACTAGTATCTTTTGGCTCTTCAGGACGCTTTGAATCAGTAGTAATTTGCATCACCTTCTTGGTGACCACATCAGGAGCATCAAACAAACCAATCACATTATTGTAACTCTTGCTCATTTTCTGCCCATCAATTCCCTTAATCGTTGGAACTTCTGGAGCGTGCACAGCTTGTGGCAACACAAAGGTCTGGCCATATACATGGTTAAACCGCTCGGCAATTTCTCGAGCAATTTCGAGGTGCTGTCGCTGATCTTCTCCTACTGGAACTACTTCAGCTTGGAATAGCAAAATATCGGCTGCCATAAGGACTGGGTAAAAGAACAGCCCAGCATTTACAGCCTTACTTTTAGCTTGCGCATCCTTAAACGCATGTGAACGCTCAAGTAGTCCTAATGAAGTAGACGACGCCAAGATAGTCGCAAGTTCAGCATTCGGCAAATGCGACTGTTGATAGAGAATCGTCCGGTTTGGATCTATCCCCACGGCTAAGTAGGCTTTGGTAATCTCAAGAATAATTGATCGCAGCAGCGCGGGGTCCTGGATCTGGTTGAGCGCATGTATATCAGGTACAAAAATATAGCACTCGTATTGGTCCTGCATATTCAACACTTGTTGAATTGCGCCAAAGTAGTTACCAATGTGAATTGATCCGGTCGGTTTTATTCCTGTGAGAAGACGTTTCATAGGCCCATTCTAGCAGATGTAAATAGCCAGTACAGCATTTCCAGTTGCAATATAGAATATCGCGTCATATACTGCAGCCATGAAGCCTAGCAAAGTACAAGTTGTCGTATTTCGCCGGCATCCAGTAGACCTGGAGCCTCAAATTCTCATTCTCGAAAAAGCCGCCCCTACTGGCACCACCTGGCACCTCGTTACTGGATTTATTGAATCTGGCGAAGAAGCGGTTGAAACTGCCCTCCGCGAAGTTGAAGAAGAAACAGGTATTGAATCACTTGGTGAACCAATTGATCTAGAGCACGAAATCACGTTTGTTTCTCGATTTACGCATAAGCCTGAGCTTGAAAAAGCCTTCGCCATTGAAAGTCTCAATTTGAGCGAAAAAGTCGATATCTCTGATAATCCAGATCAAGAACATACTGGATATCGTTGGGTAGATGCCGAAGAGGCTCACCTCTTATTACAGTGGGACTCGTTTAAAGACTCAATTCACAGCCTACTTCAGCTCTTGCAAGACTAGTTCTGATCTTCTGGGAAAAAGGCAGTTTCGCCGTAACCGTCTCGAGTAAAAAAGGCCTGACGGATTTTTTCGCGATACTCAGGATCAAGCATCTTGTTGATAAACTCTTCCCACTCGGTTTCACTATGTACTTTGCCGTAGGTGCGAAGATCATCAATAGCTGAATCTGAAATAGCTGGAGAGGTTTGATACCCATGTGCCTTAGTTGCAATGCGCCGCTCAACTTCCAATTCTATCAATTCCTGGTTCTGAAGCGCTTGTTCAATACGCTCAAAAATAACCGAACGAGTATAGTTAATTTCCTCCAAATTATTCAGCGGGAAGAAAAACCCGTAGCGATACTGGGTAGGATACGAACTTGCATTCCAGTCCATGTTATATGCCCATCCCTTTACGTGCCGAAGTTCTTTATACATCACCCCATGAACCGTATTCACCATGAGGCGAAGGATGAAACAAATGGCAATCCACTCCTCTGCCTTAATCTCTACTGAACGCAACCAGTTTAATTCAACTGAAGGCTCTGAAATATTTTCAAAATGGGTAACATGAAATTCAGGCTTCACCCAAAACGCCTCTTCAATATGCGGTGTAAACTGCAACGCTTCAGTCTTTTTAAGAGTAGAAAGAAATTGTTTAACCATTTCAACATCATGAGAACCAACACTCACAAAAACTGCACCCTCTGTTCGCACAATCAGTTCATGGGCATGCTTAAGCGTTTCAAGGGTGACTTTTGCAAGATCCTCATCTGATCCCAAGCACTGTGCAGGAGTCAAAAAACGTCGTTCAATACTTGACTATTGTAGTACTTACTCGATTGGGAAACCCCTGGGAAGAAGACTTCTTGCTTCTTGCGTTCATTACTAATTACTCCCCGCTCTCGGTCTAAATCAGTTTGATCAAAGATAGGAAAGAAGACCCGATCAACTAACGCTTGTACACCAAGATCAGCGTACTGTACCGGAATATCAATTGAATATTCGGTGTGATTCGAGTATGTTGCCCCGTTATCTTCCCCGGCTTTCATACCAAGAAAGGTAGAAAGTTCATTTGCCTCTGACCAGGTTTTACTTCGGTTGAGTAACATATGCTCGAGAAAGTGAGGCTCACCTGGCAGGAAGCCGTTATCAGGCGTTGCATGAGCTGAACCAACCGGAAAGAGTAGTCGAAACGAGCTAATCGGAAAATCTCCTCCGTAGTGTAGAAGGGTAATGCCATTTTCCAGGGTGTAGGTGTCGAAAAGTTGTCGATCTCGCATAGAGTGAAGAATACGCTCAATCTGATTTTCTTTCAAGAAGTATACCCATAGAAATCGCTTATTATATTGACTTTTTAGCCATTTTGCGCTATTATTCGGCATCATCTACATTGAGTAGTGAATCAGCTTTGACCCGAGATAAGCGCGGGAAGGAACGAAATTGACTCACATTAACAGAAATACGGGCAGAGACGATGATGCCACCACTGTTCTCCGCGCAATCGGAGCAGCAGTCCTAGCGCTTCTACTCGGATATATGATCGTAGCGAATGTATACGGTCCGGCCAACCACTACCTCCAATCCCTATTCATTAACACCGACAAGGGAATGGAAAAGATACCAGTCATCATTTCAACTGGGGCATTCCTCTGGTTGATCCTCTCAATTGCAGTAACCATTCTTGGTAACTTCGTCGAAGATCTTGAAGGAGCAGTCCTAGTACTTCTAGCCATGTCGTTCTGTTATGCCTATAAGGAACGAGGCTGTGAGATGGACCTCTACATCATCTTGATTTGGACAACATGGTTCGCAGGAATCATGTCAAAAGTTCCAAAGTACAAGTGGCTCAGCTGGGCGATGCTAATCATGTTTCTTCCCCTCGAAGTATTTCCATCCCCGATCACACACGTCACCTTACGTTGACCCTCGCGACCGCATCCCACCCCTGGTGATGCGGTCGCTTTTTAATAAAAATCTAATCTGGTTAACCACTTTAAATCGATAATAAACATCTGGTATAGTGTAATCAGAATGAAATACACTATTCAGGAAGATACCGATCGATTCAACACGCCCATATACTATAAAGGGGAAAACGGATCGAGCGTCCTACTCTTGCACGGATTCACCAGTACTCCGGTCGTTTTTGAGGAGCTCGCACAAGAGCTAAATCGTGCAGGATACACAGTATTTGCCCCTATTCTTGCCGGTCACGGGACCACACCAGAAGACCTTGAGACCACGGGTTGGAAAGACTGGTTTCTATCCGCTCAAGAAGGCTATGAGCGATTAGAGATAGAATCTGACAACATCTTTGTCCTAGGTTTTTCTATTGGATGCAACCTCTCCTGTTTAATTGCAGCTGAACACAAAATCGCCGGTCTTATTTTGATTGGATTCCCTCGCTGGTTACAACATCAAACCGCAGCAAAACTGCTGACCTACCACCACCAAATACGTAAAATCCGTTTCTTCGAAAAGAAAAATAAGTTTGAAGAAAACGACACAATGTTCACCACAGATACTGCAGCCTATCGTAAGATACCTACAAAGGTGATGAGTCACATTTTTCTCCTGATGAGCAAAATAACAGACCGCTCACTCGTACAAATTCAAGCACCAGTACTTATCATGCAATCGGCAAACGATGGCCTCATTGCTGCACGTAGTGCCCATCATGCAATGAAGCTCATCCCAAGCACCCATAAACAACTTATCTGGGTAGACGAGCCACACAATCGACTTCACTTAGGAAAATCGAAGCACCAGATTTTATCCTACATCATGAGTTTCCTCGAGCGCTGGCACGAAGAACAAGAAGGTACGCGAAAAGCTAAATAAGCTTCGCTTTACCCTGACGGATTCTACTAAAGGGTCCTGTTTGATAGTCGTGCACTAGGACAAGCGGGTCAAGAATCGCCTTATTGATCGAATATGCATCCTTAAAATCAAAGTTGGTTTTCAGGAGGTATTCAAGTAAATGTTTATGGTATTCAACAGTAAGCTGATGAATCACCTCTTCAGATGTAGGCACACCTGGCTGCAGCTCGAGATGTACTACAAACCGTAGATCATACCCCGGTGACTGCGTAGCTAATTTAAATGAAGCAATTCGCCCATCGTGCGCAAAAAGATGCTGGATACTCTGTGGTGCAACCTTTGCCCCAAAGAAAGAAACAGCCCAATCGCGCCGATTCAAGAATACAATAAACGGCCACTCAAACACTTGCTTAGTCCAGCCAATATTCTTGAGTTCATGAGAAAGATCAACGCCGCACTCTTTACAGATTTGCATCATCTCTTTCCAAGTAATTACGCGACCAATATCTTTAATGTTATATCGAATTATTGGAATCTTTTCGCGTTGAGTAATCACAATATCACCACCGACTTCCTCAACCCAAGAGTTAAGCGGATTTGCCTGGAAAATTGCCCCATGCCCCTCATGATTTCCTAAAATTTTATCTGACAACTCAGCATTCTTACGACAGAGATTTTTTATTAGAGTAGTGAGCGGAGTACCAATACCCGGATTCCCCATTTCAGTGCCACCGTAAAGATCAAAAATACGACTTATGTCTGTGTCTGGGTTAGGACTTATTTTTTCTAAAAAGTAATCATGCAATGAGTTATCGATGAGCTCACCAAAACTTGTCATCTTAACATTGTAACTCTGCCAATCAATATTTCGTGCATCACCAAGCTCGAGAATACTTTTAAACATTGATGGGTAACTTACAATAACCACCATGTCATAGTGGTGCCCAAGTTTCTCAATAACATCTATAACCCGTTCAGCATCTGCACCTGGAGCACAATTAGTTACACGTGGATTATCCTTTGAGAGATCCTTCAAAACATGATCCCCAATAACTCCGCCCATCCACAGCCCCAGCGCCAGCGCATTAATATACAACACCTTCTTTTCTTGACCTTCTATATCCCAGAGGTACTCTAACAACCCTCGCATCGCCGCACTAATCGATGCAAACCCTTCCCGAGAATGTAAAAAGAAATATGGAATTCCACTACTTCCACTACTCGTGGTCATGGTTTGCATACCAGCAACAGAACCATCTTCACACAGATCCTCAAGCGGGTACGCCATTAAGTACGATGACTTATCCATAATCGGAACCCGTTCCACAAAATCAGCAAAGCTTTCTATTTTCTCTGGGTGTTCTACACCGCTTTGGGTAAGAAAGGTTTTATAGGCTGGAACAGTTCGAAGTGCATGGTGATATGTTGTCAACATTTCCTTTTCACGCTGTTTTTGCCAATACGCATCCTTCATATGCGTCATAAACCAAACAAGCCGAGTTGGACTTGCGGCAATAAATGCACGAATTGACTTTTGAGTCTTTGACATTCTACGAATGATTATCAAACTTAATTGTAAGTATACTACGCATGAGTACGAATCCAGAAGGCTGGAATAATTCCTAGAACTGATACTACAAGTAAAATCCCTAGCGCAAGCTGATAGTTATGAACCATGGGCGTAACAACGGCGATACTAATCAAACTAGCTAAATTCTGAATTGTATTGAGTATTCCTGACGCACTACCTGCATGCTGGACATCTGCAGAACCGAGAATGGCAGAAAACAGCGTAGTCATCAAGAAACTAGATCCTGCACCTAGTAATATTACTGCTGGAAGAACTGTAACATAGTAGGAACTATCCGAACTAATCCCCTGTAACATACACATTCCCAAGAAAATCAGCACAGCACACATAAACCCTCCTACTCTCCAACTTCGTAGCGCACTTGCTGCAAAAGAAAAGATAATTGTAGAGAGAGAAACGGGTAAAACTGCGATTGCGGTTTGAATTGGACTATACCCTCGTACATCTTGCAAATAAAAACTAAGAATAATCGAGATCCCTATTACGCTCACCATTGTCGTAAAACTGATGAGATTTGCTGCAGAAAATGTGACGTTCTTAAACAGTGTTAGCGGCACAACTGGGTGTGTGGCAAGGGCTTCTAAATACATAAAAAGTACAAATAAAAGTATTCCTGGTACTACCCAGATCCACTGCGCAGCAGCAAGAGCGTACACAGTAGCACCTAAAGATGCGAGTAAAACCGCAGCATTAGGCATACTTCCAAGCGGTGTACGCTGTGGATCAATTCGTGGAACAACCTTCTGCACCGCTAAAATTCCCAAGACTACAAAGGGTACGTTTATAAGAAATATATAGTGCCACCCCGATACTCCAAAAACCATTTGACTTGCAAGCACACCTCCAATAACTGGTCCTACAATCATTCCAGCTGCAAACATACTCGAAGTGACTGCAAAAGCCTTTTCAGATCTCTCATGCCAGATCGTTCGAATAATGGCCATTGGCATTGTATACAGGATTGCTGTCCCCAAGCCTTGAACAGCACGGAAAGCAATTAATAATGGAACAGAATTTATGAATCCGAGAGCTAGTGAAGCTGCACCAAACAACCCTAATCCGACAACGTACATCTTTTTTACGCCAATCCGATCTCCAAGTCTTCCTATGAAGAGCAAGCTACATGTGAGCACAAGAATATACGCACTCGGTATCCATTGTAAAAGCGAAAGGCCAATGTGCAAATCCCGACTAATAGTAGGAAGTGCAACCGTTACAGAGGTCGAATCTATAGCACCTAAAAAATCAGCGACACCTAAACTTACGAGTAAGAGGACGCTATGCCAACGTTTCACTATATGTACTAATTACCTGGGGTAAGCATTTCATTCGGATCAAAACTTACAAACTCTGGCGCAACTTTAACTGGCAAACCAAGCGCAATCCGCTTCATTGCAACAACAGCAAGTGCAGCAACAATATACGCTGCAGAAACTGGTTGAGGAAACTTGGCAATCTTACCTTCTACAAACTGCATTGTAACTGCTTGTGCATAGGGTGGCATAAATTGTAAGTAGTGCTCTACAATTCGACCCAACACTTCTTCAGGTGAAATTTGCTCCAATGGAGTTTCACTCGTATATCCAAGCAACTCTTCATATGTTGCCGATTCACCTGAAAATATGTGAAGAAGTGCACCCCAGCCAATATCTGAAGGTTGAATAATATACTTGTTTGCAGATCGAGCCACCCGATGAAGTGCAATCTCAACAATTGATGCCTCAGGATCGATAGCATCAATAATAATGTCCGCCTTACTCACAAAGTCCCCAACATTTTCGACATCAAGAAAGATTGAATGAGTTTCAATTTGAGCATGTGGATTAATATGACGCATGCGCTCTGCCAAAGCATCCACCTTAAATTTTCCAACGTCACTAGCCCCGTAGCCCTGTCGATTGATATTTGATAACTCAACAGTGTCACCATCTACGAGTACAAAATTATCAAAACCTATACGTACGGCTGAAATTGCTATGAGTGAGCCAACACCACAACCTGCAATAAGAATTCGCTTATTTCGAAGCATTTGCTGCTCATCTGTAGTAAGTAATCCTTCATGTCGAGAATGGGTATGCTGAAGAAAATCTAAATGCTCTTGAGAATAAGTCATACGGTAAAAAGGCTTTATAAAAATAAATCCGGATTTGGAGGCTAATTAAACTATACTACTATTAGGTTGCCTAAGAAAACCTGATACAATATTTAGTATACAACTGGAGAGGCAATGATCGAGGTTATAAACTTAATTCTGATCGCACTTGTTATATCTTTTACCGCATACTTGGGTATAAAGGTATACATGTCCAAGTCTGACCGAGAGGTTAACCGTGTTTTTGGGCTCCTCTGCATCGTCTTCAACTCTTGGATCATTGTAGATCACTTTCTCTATACAGATTATCTCACTTCATCGCAAACGTTCCTGAATCGACTCGATTTAGCCATCGTCTCAATAGGAGTAATACTATTGATTCGTTTCGTAAGAATATTTCCTAAAGAGATCTTTCCCTTACCACGATGGTTGATTACCCTTGCCGATTATTACTTTGTCGTTCTTAGCATAGTTACTCTGGGAACTCCATTCATCGTTGAAAGTGCATACCAGCAATCGTACGGCTCTAATTTTAACCAGGGGCCGCTTTTTTATGTGTATATTGCATCGGTGAGTTTACTTGCTCTGTACGTCATTGCAATACTCATTCTTAAGAATGTTATGCTTCGGGGGAAACTACGCACACAAAACCGTTTAGTATCCTATGGAATTGCAATAGTTGTAGTTGCCAATCTTGTTCTCAATGCCCTTCTTCCTCTCACTACCGGAACGTTCGCATATTCTCGTTTTGGAACCTCATCAATTGTTTTCTTCGTATTCCTTACCACCTACGCAATCGTAACTACACACCTATTCGATATACGTGTTTTTATACGTCGTACAATTGTATATTCAACACTTCTTTTAGTTGTATTCGTAAGCTACTCATTGATCGTATTCTTAGCAACTTCACTCTTTCAATCAGGTGTTGAAGGAACATTTGACTACCGAACCTTCATAGCAAGCATGATAGCTGCACTAGTTGTAAGTGTTAGTTATGACCCTCTTCGACGATGGCTCCAAGACCGAACCGACAAGTGGCTCTTCAAAAAAGAATTCGAACAGCAAGCTGTAATCAGTGGCCTCGGTAAACACCTCAACGACGTTATCGCCATGGACGAAGCCCTGGAAATCGTGATGCAGACCATTAGTCATGTACTTCACTTACATCACGCTGTCACCTACGTATTCCAACCAGCAGAAAATAGCGGCATCGCTGTTAAACGGGTTAAACAAACCGGGTACAGCAACACTGCAAACCTGATTTTGGATGATAAAGACTTCACCCTCAGCTACTTCAGTCAGAACGGTCAGACCCTCCTCACCCAGGATCTCGCCATGGACGTAGAGCGCGAGAAGATCCTTTTTGAGCGAAATAAGAACAAACAAGACGGCCAGTTAGTTCGAGAACATGCAATTAAGCAGGCTGTTTTACGCAAACTAGAACAGCTCGATGTTGCCGTAGCAGTTCCTCTCCAATTAAATAACCAACCGATTGGTCTTATTTTCCTTTCTGAAAAGCTCAACGGCGAAGGATACCATCAGCAAGATCTCGCCCTTCTAGAACTCGTTGGTGCACAGGCAATTTCTTCGATTCAAAAGGCGAAGCTCTACGAAGGTGATCAGATGAAGAGCGAGTTCGTTTCAATTGCTTCACACGAACTTCTTACTCCTGTTTCTGCCATTGAAGGCTACCTCTCAATGATTCTTGAAGAGCACATTGGAAAGGTGGATCCTCAAGCAGAAGAATATCTTACTAAGGTGTACTCTTCAGCTAAACGTCTTTCTGCCCTGATTAAGGACCTTCTCTCTGTATCTCGTATTGAGTCAGGCAAGATGAAAGTTGTACAACAGCAGCTTGATATTGATAAAGCAATCAAGGAAACCCTTGATCAACTTCATTTCATTGCCGAGAATAAGAAATTGGAACTTATTTATCACCAGCCATACCAAGCTCTTCCCCCTGTTTGGGCAGATCCTGATCGTACTGCTCAAATCCTGGTTAACCTGGTTTCGAATGCAATTAAGTACACCCCAAGCGGATCTGTAACTATTACTCCTAAACTTGACCCTCACACAGGCATGGTAAGCATCTCAGTAGCCGATACAGGCCTTGGGATGAGTAAAGTGGCAATTCAGCACCTCTTCAACAAGTTCTACCGTGTAGATACCCCAGAAACAGCCGGAATCCTTGGAACAGGACTTGGACTATACATCACCAAGTCTCTGGTTGAGAAAATGGGTGGCACTATTACGGTTAAGAGTACTGAAGGAAAAGGAAGTAATTTCACCTTCACACTCCCCCTCTTTAAGATTGAAACCTCACTTCCATCGGCATAGTATGTACGCTTTGGTTGCGTAATAGGAAAATGCATCTTACAATAAGGTCAAACTAATACAGGAGTATGGCATACGAAGGAACAACAATTCTCTTGGCAGAAGATGACATCATCTTAGCTGAACTGTACACAGAGCGATTAAAACAAGAAGGTTTTACCGTCGTTCACGCATCTAATGGTGAAGACGCGTTACGTTATGTTGGTGAGTACTCACCATCTTTGATTATTCTCGATATCATGATGCCACGCATGAACGGTTTAGACGTTCTGAAGGCAATCAAGGAAAACCCTGAAACTAACCACATTCCAGTAATTATCGTTACTGCCCTGGTTCAGGAAATTGAGAAGATCAACAAGATTATGAACCCTGCCGACGCATATATTGTGAAGTCAGAAGTTCTCCCAGGAGAGATAATTGAAGAAGTAAAGAAGCGATTGAATACAGAGGTACCCGCAGCCGCAGCCGCACCTAGTGCACCAACTCCTCCCACTCCACTTCCCCCAACTGAACCATTGATCTAGCAGACAAGAAAACCGCCCGAAGGGGCGGTTTTCAGTTTAGTTGAACGGGTTAGGTTTACCGATATCACCCGGATTAACGGTTATAACTGGACCTTGTCGCGAATGGTCCTGGTGTAGTTTAAGCTTAGCTTGATCTGGAGTTGGCACTGGAGTAGCAACCACTACAGTCTCAATTGTTGTATCCTGACTAATACTGACGAACCGATATCCAGTTGCTAAAAGGGCTAATACAATAACACCCAACACACCAGCATCTAGTGTGCTGAAAATAGCTTTCGATGTTCGTTTGACTACCTTTTGTTTAGGAGTACCCTGAGCTTCTTGTGTCATATGAATTTCTTACTTTCCACCAGGTAGATAGTAGGCACTTGCAGTAATATCAGCACTGAGCACTGTACCTTTTCCAGATGGCTCTGTGATCGCCAATGTATCAACTTGAATAAAGCGGTTTAGAGCTGTTAAGCCAACCACGGTTTGCTGAATAGCTGCGTATGTTCCACTAATACTCAAGCTGAGAGACAATTTCTTAACTGCAGTACTTGTTGCAGGAGCTGTTCCTGCCACTGGAGCAGTTGTTGGTAACGGATCGCCACCACCTGAAAATCCAAGTGTCAAAATTTGGACATTATTTTGTCTACACAATGCCTCAACTTGAACAGAAAGATCATACTGATGATCATCTCGAGGAAGAAGCGCAAGGACAAGATCACTATTTTGAGTAACGGTTGGTGTAGGAGTTGCTTTAACCACCGGCTTTGTACTCGTAGAAGTGAGTGAATCAAGCGTATGGAGCTTCAAGGTTACAGTAGCGAATGCAGGCAAAATCACCACCCAGACACCAACAATAAATGTGAGTGTAAAAGCAGAAGTCACTATAAGTGGAGTTGAGTAAGTATACTTCATGGGTAGGCCAATTTTCCTCGAGGTACAACTGCACTTACTACAAAGGTAACCACACCTGTTGTTGGTAAGTAACTATACGCATCTACCTTCGGAGTTGTAAGCGTACTATTCTGTTGAATTGATTCAACAAAAGCTGCAAAACTTACGTTTGAAGGTGCTGTTCCTGCTAATTTTAAGGTAACTCCACTCGTGGTAGTTGCGTACGAATACGATGTCAACTTCACCTCTTGAGGTGTAAGTGTACTTACTAAATTAAATGCGGTGAGCCACTGGATATCAGTGGTTGAGAGTGTATTTAACTGCGATACACGTGCCACTGTATCCGAATCTGTGACAGGCGTTGATACAACTTGAGTAACTGCCTTGGTTTCAGTCGCAGTAACCTGATTAGTAAGTGCTGATACCTCTTGATTACCAACAACTAACAACCCTGCAACCATCCCGATTGCCACAACCACGGCAGAGACCACACCAGTAATGATGCGCTGCTGACTCTCGTGAGTAAGTACCGAATCTGGAATGAAGTTAATCTGTTTCATACGAGGTCGTACAACGTATATAGAGCACATCCAAGTGCACCAATAAATCGACTATCTGCGCCTTGAGGAAGCGGCAGAATTGGAGATCCAAGCAACACTTCTTGTTTCACCTGATTCTTAATTGCCACAACAACACCTTCAAGTAACGCACCACCACCGCTCAAGCGGATCTGTTTTATTTCTTGCTCACCACTTGCACGATTTTGGTAAAACTTAACAACGTGTGTTAACTCGTCCACAATTCCATCCACAAGGCGTTCAAGTTTCACCTCTTTTTTAGGATCTAGCTCACCCGTTTCTGGATTACGAATAGTATCACTCCCCATATTCACTGAACCTGTTACCCACACTGCATGCTGAGCATAAATCGAAATACTGGTCATTTGCGCACCAATATCAACCAGTATCACCGGGCTCGTATCTCGCGGAAGTACAATAGCTCTTCCAACTGCTGATGGTTTAGGGTCAAGTGCCTTCAGCTTTAATTTGGCAAGTTTTGCGATTTCTAGAAAATTTGAAACCACTTTTTTATCAACTGCCACAACCATGACTTGCTGAAGTTCGCCCGGAAGCTCTCCAAGAATCTGATAGTCAATTTCCAGGTTTGCAATATCATCAGGAAGGTACTCAACTACTTCAGCCCGTACCACATTTGCCATTTCGTCTATAGTAACTGAAATTGGCACTTCTAGAATTTTCCGAAAGACAATACCTTCTGACACACTCGCATATGCTTCTTGCGCATGAATTGCCCGAGGAAACGCAGTACGCATCGCTTGTTGAAGGGCTTGGGCAACAAGTGCAGGATCAACTGTGCCCTCTTTTGCAAGATACTTTGTATCTACAGGTACATCAGCAAAGCCAACAACCCTAGGTCGTCGAGATACACTAACTCCGACCACTTTGACCGAAGCGTGTCCGATATCTATCCCCACAATAGTACGAGAAAATAGCCCCATATACAGATAGTATACCACGCGTCGGCAAAATCTTAACCAAATCAGCCCTACCCGTTTGTGTTCACTAAGCCATAAATTGGCTGCAATACTGAAATAAGAATAAATCCAATTACCACACCCATAATAATCATAATAACAGGCTCAAGCAGAGTCGAGAGATTCTTTGCCATACCGTCAACTTCTTTCTCAAAAAACTCACCAAGCACTGCAAAAACACCGCCGAGATCACCAGACTGTTCACCCACACTAACGAGCTGACCAATCATGGCTGGGAAGTACTTACTTTTACGAATAGCAGTTGAAACCTTCACCCCGTTTTCAACGTCTTTGGCGATCATATCAACTTCCCGCTCGTATACTACATTTCCGATAACCCCACGCAAAATTACGAAGGCATCTAAAACCGGAATACCAGCCTCAGCTAGCGAGGCAAAACTCTGAGTAAACCGCGCCATGTAACTCTTTTTGAAAAACGAACCAAGCACAGGGACTTTGATAATAAACGAATCAAGTGCCCAACGTCCCTTAGGTGTTTTAATAACTTGTTTAGCTGCAAAAACGAAACCAATCAAACCAAGTAACACTAAATACCAATACGAACCAAGAAAGCTTGATAACCCAAGTAATATTCGCGTACTCAGTGGTAGCGCCGTACCAGAACTTAAGAATAACCCTGTAAGTTTTGGCAGAATGAAGGTAATCACAACTAAAATCACTGCTATCAAAAGCACCATAACGACAGCAGGGTACATCAGAGCACCTCGAACTTTACCCTTTAGCTCGTACTCTTTTTGCTGCTGAATGGTAAGTTTTGAAAGAATATCTGCTAAGTTTCCAGTTTTTTCTGCCGACTTCACCATTTGGCAAAATATTCGAGAAAAAATGAGTGGATACTTTTCTAATGCAGCTGAGAACTGAATACCACTCTCAACATCAGCAATAACCTGCTCAAGCATGGCTTTCTCAGTCTTGTTGGTACATTCTTCTGCAAGACCGCGCAGAGCTTGAATAAGAGTAATTCCTGCATTTAACATTACTGAAAGCTGCTCAGTAAGAATGATTCGTTCCTTGAGTGGAATCTTCTTGCTTTTCAGCCCCTTAACCGTACCGCTTGATACATTCTTCTGCTTCTTTTCAGTAAGTTCTAGGAGAATTCCACCAAGCTTTCGAGTATTTAAAAGCGCATCAGTCTCGGTTCGAGCATCCATGATACCCTTAAGTACCTTACCTTCAGCGGTTCGAATTTTATAGGTGTAGGTTGGCATATTACTCGCGCGTTACTCGCCAGACTTCTTCAATAGTAGTTAACCCTTTTAGTGCTTTGAGCACACCATCTTGTGCCATGGTCACCATACCTTCTTTAACTGCCTGTGCAGTAATATCAGCCCCTGATGAACGGCTTGCTATTAAGCTCCTAATCGCCTCTGTGACGTTCAGAACCTCAAAGATGCCGATTCGCCCCTTGTAGCCTTTTCCTGCACATGCAGGACATCCTACACCATGGTAGAACGTTCGCGATTTACCAAGTGTCTCGCGAACTTCTGCTGGCATGTGCTCGATATCTTTTTCAATATCACTCATTTCCTCTTTTGTAAGTGTCACTTCTTGCTTACACTCCTGACAGATTTTGCGCGCCAAGCGCTGTCCAATTGCAGTGTGAACTGAAGAAGTAACTAAAAACGGTTCAATTCCCATATCGAGTAAGCGAGGGAATGTTCCAGCAGCATCATTCGTGTGCAGTGTAGATAGTACGACGTGACCAGTAAGTGCAGCATGAATTGCCATATCTGCAGTTTCGCTGTCACGAATTTCACCCAACATGGCGATATCTGGGTCTTGACGCACTAAGGCGCGCAGACCAGCTGCAAATGTATAGCCAATATCAGCATGCACCTGACTTTGATTGATACTTTCAACTCGATACTCAACCGGATCTTCAAGCGTAAGAATATTCACATCCGGCGACATCATTTTCCCAAGAACAGCGTACAGCGTAGTAGTTTTTCCTGACCCGGTTGGACCAGTTACCAGAATCATTCCATGTGAACGTTTAAGGTTCTTCATGAGTACTTTATACCCTGCATCTATCAGACCAACTGATTCAAGTTCGATAATACCAACCGATTTATCCAAGATACGCATTACCACTTTTTCACCGTACACCACTGGAATTGTAGAGAGACGGAAATCAACTTGTCGCTTATCTATGAGTAAACTAAAGCGACCATCTTGCGGAAGACGCTGTTCATCAATCTTTAAACTAGCCAAAATTTTTAAGCGAGCAACAATTGCCGACTGAATCTCTTTGGGTAATTCTAATTTTTGAACTAATACACCATCTTCACGAAAACGCACAACAACCCGACCTTCATATGGCTCGATGTGAATATCTGAAGCCCGCTCTTTAACTGCCCGGCGCAATAACGAGTACACAATGTGAATAGTTGGCGCGTTCTCGTTCTGATTATTTACATCTTCTTCACTTGCCCGCGCGATATCCTTTGAAGTAATGCCAAAATCAGATTTAGAGATAACTTCCTGCACCTCAGCCTGCAGTCCGGTGTACTGATCCAAAACGGCTGAAATACCATCTCGAGTGGTAAGCGCAGGCTTGATTGTAAGACCAGTCTCTTTGCGAATGGTTTGCAGCGCGTCAAAATCTTCCGGATCGATCATCGCCACGGTTAAAATCCCCTCCTTAAGCGCAATTGGGACGGCTTTATACCGTTTTGCCAAATCTTGGGGAAGCAACATGAGCACGTCGCGCTCGACTCGCAGCGACGTAATATCTACAAACTCAACTTCAGAAACTCGATTCTTTGCAGCTTTTTCTTCAGTTGTAACTTCATCCTTTTTTGCCGGCACAACAGGTTGAACTGTATCATCTGGCATGTCTGGAAGTTTTGTAACCACCTCTGCTGTAACCGGTTGAAGCTGCTCGTCACCTTCTTCGTCATCTTCAGTGCCTTCTGCTGGCTCAGCAAATAATTCTGGATGATCAGTAATTGCAGCTGTAATACTCTTAACTAGATCAGGATCAGGTTCAAATTCAATTTCAATCGTTGGTAAGGTAATATGTTCACCTTGAGTTTCACTCGGAACCTTTACCGTATAAAAGCTTCCCAGACCTTCAAATTCTACTTTTTCAGCTACAGAAAGCTCTCTGCCGATTACGTCAGTTATCGCCTCAACTAGTGCCGAGGCTTCTTTTTCAGTTAGCGGTTGTTCAGTTGGTTTAAGCACTGCACGTAGCTGCTCTACCAAACTCGTAGTCGTCACGGTTTCTTCCCCCCCTTTATTGAGAATCAGGCTCTGAAATACGCAGTTAATATTCTTATCGCATTTACCTGCTGATAGTATACCATTTTTTTGATACGCTGATCATATGACACTATACCGCCAGTACCGCTCATCTTCGTTCCAAGAACTCATCGGCCAAGACACCGTTGTAACCCTGTTACAAAATGCCCTCGCCCAAGGCAGGCTTGCTCATGCCTATTTGTTCAGTGGACCACGTGGTACCGGCAAAACATCAACCGCGCGCTTGCTTGCAAAAGCTGCGACGTGTTTAGAGCCCATCCGTGAGAAAAAAGGTGATAAAATTACGACCTTCGAGGCATGTAATATATGCGCTTCCTGTGTCAGTCAAATCGAGAATCGTGCCCAAGATATAATTGAGATAGACGCAGCCTCTAACAGGGGTATTGAAGACATTCGTGAGCTCAGAGAGCAGGCTTCCTACCCTCCAGTACAGTTACGGTACAAGATTTACATCATCGATGAAGTCCATATGTTGACCACCGAGGCATTCAATGCCTTGTTAAAGACATTGGAAGAACCAGCTCCACAAACCATTTTTATTCTTGCAACCACTGAACTTCATAAAGTACCTGCAACCATACGTTCGCGTTGCCAACTACTCCGTTTTCAGTCCGGAACCATTGCTGCAATCACCACCAAATTGGCAAAAATTGTTGCAGCCGAGAAATGGAATGTTGAATCTGAGGCACTCACCTTAATTGCAGAACACGCCCAAGGAGGTTTCCGTGATGCTGAAACTTCTCTCGAACAGCTTGCAACTCAAATTCAACCCCTTACTGCGAGTGCAGTTACCAATGCTTTTGGCGTACTCCCACAACAAAGTGTTGAGGAATTACTCACATTGTTACTGGCAAAAGACGCTCAGGCAGCCTATACCCAACTCGCGACCCTCACAGCTCTTCCCTCAGTTCGACCAGAGCAACTCACACTTCAGCTTATAACTACGATACGTCGTCGTATTGGAGCTCCTGGCATAGATGATCTCCATCTTACCTATGGACTGAGCCAACTACTCGAAGCTTATATTCTTCACCGGAGCAGCCCAACCCCAACATTACCATTAGAGATCGCCTGTCTAAATATCGCCCAATTCGGTTCAACTAGGGCTGAAATTCAACCAATAGTTCAGCAACCACAGGCAAAGCCAATCCTTCCAGCCATTGAACAACATGTCGGAATTGTTGAAGCCCCTCCCCGAAAGCAAACTCCTCCTCACCGAACCACTCTTCCAGAAGTCATGATTAGCACCACGCCGTCACCACGCTCAGACGTGCCTGTGGTTGAACTTCGTGAAGTAGCCATCTCCGATATCCGCACAGCTTGGAAAGAAATGATCTTAGATATGGGACGCGAGCATCAAGCCCTCGCCCAAATGCTCCGAGAAACCATCTTCCACAGTGTTGAAGAAGTTGGTATTACTATTCATGTCCGCTTTAAATTTCACGTTGAAAAGTTAAGTGAAAAGAAAAATAAGGCCCGCGTCGAAGACCTTCTGTACAAACTTACCCACACCAAATGGGGCATCACCTATCTTCTGACTGAAAATATGCCAAAACGAGCAGCCACAAAAGAAATACATGCCAACGCAAGCGATGCCGCCGCTGTATTTGGATCTAATTAATCATATGCCTGAAAATATCCCACACTCAGTCGCCGTTGATCGTGAAATGTGTCAAACTGCTGCAATTTGTTTGGCGTATAATATTTACGAACTAGATGACGAGTCAAAAGCCATCCTTTTAACCAAGAACGGCTCAAATTCTGATGACCCATCAAATATTCTTGCCACCCGAGACGGCTTCGTGAATATTACCGATCTACTGAATGGTGAGAGCAAAACTCTTGAGGAAATGCAGGAGATGGTTTTAGAATCTGCCAAACTATGTCCTTTCAATGCGATTATTGTGCGCGATGCCGAAGGTAATCAACTGTGGCCGATCTAAAGTAGCCACGATAACTTGCTGGTCCTCACACCAAAAATGGTGTTCCGGAGGCAAGTTATCGTGGCTACTTTTTCCTTCAGAACAAAGGACTGTTCACTACTGTCCTCGTCATAAAAATATGACTCCGGAGGTAGTGAAAAGCTCTATTTATTTCGACCTATTACACTTGATTACACTAGTCCTCGCATTGGAAAGAATAATGCTGCGGAGTTGTAATTTACTAAAAGTTACTTCTTTGTAAGAAGCGTTTCGTTTTTCAGCACCAATTTTGCCACAACATATACAATTGCAGCGATAATCAGAAAGGTCAGCAACGCACTCAGCACTGCCCCCACCTTAAACACCGCAGCACCAACTGAGAACTGGAGTGTTTGTAGGGCTGTCTGTGGCGCCAGAAGCGAAATAAGCGGGGTTACAATATCATCTGCCAGCGCTTTTACGAAATCATTAACCGAATTTGCAAGAATCACACCAACGGCTAGCGGCAAGATTCCATAATCTCGCACAAAATCAAAGAAGCCCCGGGCAATGCCCGAGCGCTTCTTTGGTGGACGCTGATTTTCTTGAACCGCAGATTGTGTGTGGTCAACAGCAGAATCCATAGAACTTATACTCGAGCCAAGAAGATGCTCAAGAATGTTACAAGAGAACCAAAGCCGAGGAATGAAACAAAGAAATATGCATACAACCATTTACGAATAGTAACTGGAATTGTTGCTTCTTGTTTTGTAACTTCGAGAGCAGCAAGTTTGCGACTCATTGTGAAGCTGTACACCAGCTGAAGTGCAGCCAAGAGTACATAAATAACTACTAAGACAAAGGCAATGCCAACCCAACCAACCTTATTTAAGTAGGTATACCCACCAATGAATGTAAGAAACAGTCCGACCCAGGTAAAGATTCGGCTATATGGTTGAAGTTTGATAAGTACATATCCTGCCATCTTCATACGGTTTGCAAGGAAGGAGAAGATTTGTTCAATCAACCAGATTCCCATAAGAACTGCGAAACCAACGAAGAACATCAACGCACCAAAGGTTGCAGGCTTAAATGTGAATGGTGTAACACCACCGTACGAATCAGTCTTTACACGAATCCAAGCACCAAGGTGTGTGAATAGGTCTCCAGCTGTCCAGGATGCTCCATCACCAAACTTAATTGTAAAACTTGAGGTAAGACCAGTCTGATCAAGAACAATAAGGTAATATGTCTTACCCTTACTAAGCTTGTAATGACCACTCGCATACTGAGTAAAGCTCTCCATAAGTACAGGCTCGTTCACTACTGCAGTAGTAGCTGTAACAAGCACACTGTGATAGCCACCAGTTGTTGGAAGTGGAATTTGAAGACCGCTGTCGGTTGTATTTGCTGTTGAGTCAACCATGATAAGGGTTGGTTGTGCAGCAGAACTTTCTGTACTAGGTACAAGGAGTGAGAATGTTTGCTCACCATCTTGACTCGGCACAAAACTGTAAATATCGACAGGAGTTGGTGCTAAAAGCTTACCGTACAAGGCATGATTCCCATACACATCACCAATTGCCTCAAGTGACCCACCTGTATCACTTACGTATGGATTGTTACCACTTCCAATCTGAGTACCAGTATCAAACTGTGGTGAAGCAGCCAAAACTGCCGCGGACGGGATGGCAAATGTTGCCAGCAAGGCCACTACTGCTAAAAGAGAACGACTGCGCTGCTTCATAATATGTCTCCTAGTATTTCTAGAGTTATCGGTGAAAAATGTGCTTCCATGAGCCTAATAGTAGCAAAACAGTGATGCACGTCTAGTCTTTATGAGTAATAAAGACAATGACTATTATGTTGATAATAGTAAACATAAACGGAAAAAGGCTACCATAGCATATTCGACTAAATTAGACATTTACAGTTAGCTGTAACTCATTGATTATCAGGTTTGTATAGATTATCATTATTGCGAAAAGAAATTAGCCGCGCATTTTGCGCGCGAAAGGAGTGGCATCAAAGTCCTGATGTTTGGCTGGGAACTCCCACCATTCAATTCGGGGGGTCTCGGAACGGCAAGTTTAGGTTTAACCCAAGGGTTAGCCTCTCTTGGCACAGATATCCGTTTCGTCGTCCCAAAACTATTCGGTCCGCTTCCCTATAACCACATGGATGTAGTAAGCGCCGCCGATATCTCTACACCTGAAGAGGTTGAGAAGTTTTTGAAGATGACATCTACCCAACAGGAACTCGCTACTCGGACTCTAGCGTATGGCAATGTATTGTCTACATCTCTAACTAAAACTGTTGGAATAGACGAACGTCGCCAGCTCATTTTAGATGGTGAACAAACCCTCTCTCCCAATCTCCAAGCTAACTGGTATGCACACCAGGCTATGCAAATCGCTTCAACTGGAGAATACGACGTTATTCATACACACGACTGGTTCACCTATTACAGTGGTATGGCCGCCCGAAAAGTTGCTCGCTCACGTGGCATGAACGCACCATTTATTGCTCAAGTACATGCAACAGAAATTGATCGCTGCGGGTCAAATGGCGATCCAGCAATTCTCGAGATTGAGCAAAAAGGCCTTGCAGCAGCTGATCATGTCATCGCTGTAAGTCACTACACCAAGGAAGTAGTTCATAAAAACTACAACGTACCTCGGTCAAAAATCTCTGTTGTATATAACGGTGTTCCAACTCAAAAAGAGCCAAAGCACTTCGATCTACATGAGTTAAAGAAGCGTCACAAGATCGTTCTCTTCATGGGACGAATCACCTATCAAAAAGGCCCAGACTACTTTGTGAAGCTTGCTAAAGCTGTAACTGATGTAGATCCTTCTGTTCGATTTGTCATGGTTGGTACAGGAGATATGGAAAAGCGCTGCATTGAAGAATCAGCTCGTCTTGGATTAACTGGTAAAATGCTCTTCTCAACTTTCTTACGTGGAGCTGACGTTGACCATGCCTATCAACTTGCCGATCTTTTTGTCATGCCTTCAGTTTCTGAACCATTTGGCATTGTAGCCCTTGAAGCAATTCAAAATGGCACACCTGCACTTGTCTCAAAGCAGTCTGGAGTTGCTGAAGTATCCGAACATCTTATTAAAACAGACTTCTGGGATTTGAACGGAATGCGCAATGCAGTTCTCACAGTGCTCCATAATCAGGATCACGCTGAAAAGCTCAAAAAAGGGGCGATGAACGATCTCTCTCACCTCTCTTGGACCCACGCTGCTAAAAGTCTCCACAACGTTTACGCTTCTCTTATGCCAGCTGAAATGGCAGTACCAATTTTCAACTAATATCTTGCATGCCGAGTATTTGTTTTTACTTCCAAGTTCATCAACCGTATCGCATGCGTCCGTATCGTGTATTCGACATCGGCACAGATGAAACATATTTTGATGACAAGCTGAACCGCGAAGTGTGTCGCAAGGTTGCAGATAAGTGCTACCTACCGACTAATAAAACAATGCTTGAACTTATAAAAAAGCATCCAGGCGCATTTAAAATTAGTTACGCGATTTCTGGTATTACATTAGAACAGTTTGCTGAATACACCCCTGAAGTCCTCGATAGCTTTAAAGCCCTCGCTGCTACTGGTCAGGTCGAGTTTGTTGCTGAAACCTACTACCATTCACTCTCAGCTTTATTTAATGGAGATGAGTTCCGTTCCCAGGTTAAAAAACATGTTGATTCTATTAAACATTATTTTGGTGTAACCCCTACTACGTTCCGAAATACCGAGTTAATTTACTCCAACGGTATCGCCGATATGGTTGAAGATATGGGTTTCAAAACAATGCTTACTGAAGGCCCAGACCACGTACTCGATTGGCGCTCACCAAACTTTGTCTACGAGCCCTGGAACGGTCGCGGCATGAAACTCCTCTTAAAGAACTTCAAACTTTCTGACGATATTGCGTTTAGGTTCTCTCAGAAATCTTGGAAAGAATGGCCACTTACCACAGAAAAATTCGCCAAATGGGTACACTCAATTAATGGGTCTGGCGATACAGTTAATCTCTTCATGGACTATGAAACCTTTGGTGAACACCAGTGGGCTGATACTGGAATTTTCGATTTTCTACGACATCTTCCTGAGGCAATTTGGCAAAACTCTGAGTTTGACTTTGCCCTTCCATCTGAAGTAGCGACCAAATACCCACCAATCGGAAAGGTAGATATTCCCGATGCCATTTCCTGGGCTGACCTTGAGCGCGACACATCTGCATGGCTCGGCAATCCACTACAAGACTCAACTATCGAATGGGTATATCGTCTTGGTACTGCAGTACTTGAAACCGAAGATGAACACCTGATTCACCAGTGGCGTAAATTACAAACTTCCGACCATTTCTATTACATGTGTATGAAACACTGGGAAGATGGCGATGTACACAAATACTTCTCTTGTTACGATTCACCACATGAGGCGTACGTTATTATGAATAACGTCCTCACTGATTTAGAGATTAAGCTTGAAGATACACCTAAGAAAAAGGTTCACGAAGCACCAAAAAAGGTTCCTGTTTCGAGCAAAAAATAGAAAAGCGGCACGAATGGTTTATTATTCGTACCGCCAGTCGAGAGAGCTATTTCGTTCCCTCGAAGAGTTCTGAGTGGTTCTCCCTTATATACGCATATAACGAGCCAAGTGGTTTGAAATTCGCCAGATCGCTGAGCGAATACCCTGCTCCATATTTATCATCACAGCGCATTTCGCCAGCCTTTTCGAAATCCTTCGCAATCACGTGACCTAAATCATTTCCCTCGTAGTATCGGACAATTGGTTGGGAACTTTTTCCTGCCCGTTTTCCATGTGAAAAGTACACCGTGTACAGTGTTCCTTTTTGTGAAAGGTTCTTATGCCTATCGACAGTCAGAAACTGCACACCCACCTCACAATGCGAATCAAGATTTTCCACTAATAGATTGGTACTTTCAAGATTCACAAGATCATCCACGAAGATATTGATCTGATCCCAGAGTGCAAGACCAGTTCTCACGTCTACACAGAGCAGCGTACTCTCGTAATTCAGCATAAGCTTTGAAGTGTACGGCACAAACGCGTAATTGAATCCTTGATGCAGACTAAGCAAGCCAGAACCAACATGCTTGGAAAAGATTTTCCGGAATAGTACCGGCTTTCCAAGCTCTACCTTTGCCCACGCCAGATCGCCCACTCCGTCTTTTACGTCAGTAAGACCAACCAGATATTCAGATTGATCATGTAAAACGTAACGTCGAACATCAGAGAGAGATTTCACGTTGCAGCTTGCTTCAACCCACCCTGTTGACGTCATCAGAAACAGCAATCCACCTTCAGACCAAGCTACGCTTGGTGCGACATAGATAACTGTATTCTTAGACAATCTACCTGAAGGTGTTTCATGCCCTTCATTTCCAGTTCCGCACCCACATAAAGCGAGTGCAAAAGCACACACGACGAGTAGAATGCCGGTTCGCAACGTAGCAAACAACATCCCTGTTTTTCGAATTTTCAACTCGAAGCTCCTTACCGAAAACTTTGCTAATGCAAAGTATGCGATGGCCAATCATAGCATTTTTTTCTCAAGTATTCAACCTAAACAGGTTAACTGAACAGTATAAATCGGCCCATTCATTCCCTTGAACAACAAACCACCCACCAACTTCTGAAATAATGAGACCCTCTTCTTCGAGAAGTCGTGCTTGCTCAGACTTCGGAATGTGCCGATTCACAATACTAATCTGCCGCTTCATATTTATAACACGCCACCATGGAACCGTAGTTCCTGCCGGAAGTGAACGCATTGCCCAACCCACTAAACGGGCTCCATTCTTGAGACCTACCATCCGTCCAACTTGACTATAGCTTGCAACCTTCCCATACGGAATATTGTTTACCACAGCATATATCTGCTCATACATATTCATAGACCAATTGTATCAGTGATCAAGTTGATGTACAATAAAATCAAACTTTGTTTAACTATTTCAACATTAGTCGCTTTCCTTAAGGAGGAACCATGTCGATTCTAACCGGCGTTGAGGACAAACGCCATTTCCAAGTAACTGAGGAACAGTCCTTCCGTCTCAATGACGGTGAAGTACTACGTAGCCTAGATGACCTCAGCGAGGCCATCAATTTAATCGAACCTGAGCTATTCATGTTTCACGTCAACGCTGAGAAGAACGACTTCGCAGCCTGGATTGATAGCGTATTCGGTGAGAGCGACCTTGCACAACAACTACGCGAACACCCTACTCCACTTCGCATGATGGTAAGCATCGAAAAGTTTCTTCGTGGCGCAGCGCAGCCTGCAGCTCAAGATCAGGCAGCAGCCTAACCGATCACATGACTGAACTGCGTTCCGCCTACCTCATCGAGGCGGCCTGGGAAGTGTGCAATAAAGTTGGAGGAATCCACACAGTTATTACCAGCAAACTTTCCCACGCTACTTCAACCTTTGGAGACCGATACCTCCTTGTCGGTCCTTGGTTAGGTGAGCAGCAACGCGCTGTTTTCCGTGAAGAGACTGCGCCTTCTGACATGGCAGGTGCACTTAAAGCACTTGAGAAACGCGGTGTTACCGCACATTATGGCACTTGGCTTCTTCCTGAAGAACCAAAAGCTCTCCTTATTGCCTGGGATGGCATGATTGGCGAACTCAACTCTATTAAAGCCGATCTTTGGGAACGATTTAAACTAGACACACTCGGTACTAATTTCTACGATGTTGACCAACCACTACTCTGGAGTACTGCAGTAGGTGCTTTTGCCCAATCATATGCTGCCAGCGCACCAAACCAAGTAATTCTTCACGCTCACGAATGGATGACTGGCGCCGCAGTTCTTACTGCAACGCACGAAAATCTCGCCACAGTATTCACCACACACGCAACAGTTCTTGGCCGAGCCCTTTCTTCACAAGATATTTTCATCTACGACAAGTTAGGTGTTTTTAAACCTGAAGACGAAGCCCATCGGTTGAATGTGCTGGCAAAGCATCAAATTGAGCGCCTTTCAGCGCAGAATGCCACCGTATTCACCACAGTAAGTGATATCACCGCCACTGAGGCAGCTGCATTTCTAGGACGCCAAGCTGAGGTTGTTACTGAAAATGGTATCGACTCTACCCATATCGCAACGTACGACGAATTGGCAATTAGTCGTACTAAAATGCGCCATGTTCTCGACGATTTTATTGCCGCCTATTTCTTCCCTTCGTACCGTTTTGATATTACAAAAACCCGCTACCAGTTCACCATGGGGCGCAACGAAGTTCATAATAAAGGTGATGATCTCTACATTGAATCCCTCCGTGCGCTCGATGAAAAGATGCGGGCTGAAAAGAGTGATCAAACCGTTGTTGCCTTCATTCTCGTGCCTGCCGATGCCCTCCGTCTTCGCCCTGAGGTAGCTCTCCAAATGACGGTTGCCCGCCAAATGGATGAAGTTCTGCACCAGTACAGCGCCACGCTACCACGCACACTGTATACTAATTACCTCGAGCACTCTACGAAGCCACTCGAACTTCCAGCTGAGCTCATTGAACATCTTGAGGAACTGCGTTCCCGACTTCCTCATATCAACCAACCCGCCGTATCTCCGTATGATATGCGCACCGGTGAAGATACAATGCTCCGCCTTGCTCGTGAAAACGGCTTAGTAAACAGCGCTGAAAATCGAGTTAAAATTGTCTACCTACCAATTTACATCGACGGGTTTGATGGTATTTTCAACCTTCCTCTGTACACCATTATTTCAGGATGTGATCTAGGCGTATTTCCTTCCCTGTACGAGCCGTGGGGCTATACACCAATGGAAAGCATGATGATGGGAGTTCCCGCAATTACCAGTACAGTTGCCGGTTTTGGCCAAGCCATTTCACGCGACAAACTTGAAAACGCTGGTGTAAGCGTCTTAAACAGAAGTAAGAATAATCACGACACTGAACTTGCCGCACTAACCAAACTTATCGATGCCGACCGATCTACAAGTAGTCAGCAGATGAGTGTCCGTCGTTTCAATGCCTACCAAACTGCCCTCCACTTTGGCTGGGACCGTTTGTATGCCCGTTACATCGAAGTGTATAGCCAGCTTTAAGCCGCCCAAATGCGTATCCGTCACCTTCTCTCTGAGACAAGTGCCCGTCGCGATACCGAGCAAGCCGGCAATTTTTTCCTAAAAAATGAAGGTTCGTTTTTCACGATGCGACCTAATCGTAATAGCCGCTATGACGGATGGTTTATTGAAGATACTCGCCCTACCCCAAGCCATTTCACGAAGCTGATTGAGCGAATTACCTATGTTAAAGGTGATGACAACGTCTCTCCAGACCCAGTTGGTATTACCATTGCTGATCATGCGGCTTTTTGGGAGTACGGCGACGGAGCCAAACTCGGGTTCCAACTTGCACCCGATCACCTCGGCATGCAGATTCGTGCCTCTCGCCCGTTTACCCTACAAATTACGCTTGATATCCGGGATATGTACAAGATTCCTGAGTTTGGTCGTGATTACCAGATTAGTCGAGTTGCCGGTGCAGTTGTCGTAAAGTACACCGACAGTATTTTGAGCCAACCGATCTATCTCCATATTTCATCCAACGATTACATCGAAGTTGAAGGAAGTTGGAGCCAAGTTTCCTATCCGTGGGATGCTGGCCGAAACTCTTCCCCGAGCCAATTGTACGCCTTCAACTTTGGCCAAGTTACTACCGACACACTTTCTATTGGTGCTGGATACTCACCTGAAGAAGCGCAAGCTGCTGCCCATGCTGCCCGCCGCATTCCCCTCGAAATTGTGGGCATTGGCATTAGCTATGTTGAAGACGACTTTAACGCTGAAATTCTCTGCGCTAAAGAGAGTACTCGTCGCGCCCTCGGTTGGCTACAGGGGCCTAAAGGCACATACGCTGGCCTGCCATGGTTCCACCAAACTTGGTCTCGCGATGAACTCATTGCCGCCCTTGGTATGGATGCAGCCGGGCAACGCGAAGTCATTCAACGCTACATTTCAAACCCATTACAAAACGGCGAATTACCAACATTTATTGGCTCTGGTACGTATAGCGCTGATGGAATTGGCTGGCTCTGTCTCCTCTTGCGCGAACATGGAATTGAACACTTAAGCCAAGCTGGCAAAGATGCCCTCGCTGAATTTTTTCTCACTGCTAAAACAGGTCTATCCGAAGGTCGCACCGGCATTCACGGCTTTATTCATTCTGGCCACAACGCCACCTGGATGGATACTATCGGCCGAACTGGTTACCGTATCGATGTCCAGTGTATGTATGCCCTGCTATTAGAAGTTCTCGGCAAACTGACTGACGAACCTGCTTTTGAAGAAGAGCGATTGGCTTTCCTTGAAAATATCCGAGGCAGCTTTTTCCGCGATGGATACCTCTGGGACGGCGTTGATGATGCAAGTAAACGACCAAATGTATTCCTCGCCTACCT
Source organism: uncultured Candidatus Berkelbacteria bacterium (assembly GCA_903834195.1). Taxonomy (GTDB): domain Bacteria; phylum Patescibacteriota; class UBA1384; order CAILIB01; family CAILIB01; genus CAILIB01. The sequence goes on from CAILIB010000023.1 coordinate 34,054, forward strand.
CCTCCAGCCTGAGCTACTCAGTAGTGAGGACTGGAAGCTCACATTCAGTGAAGTCATTGCAGTTACTGGAACACCGTGGGGTGGGTTAACCTCGCTTGATCGTAATGATAACGCCTTCCAACCTGAAAGTACGGGTGAAAATAACTTGAGCTACCACAATGGCGACTCCTGGTTTTTTGTAAATAACTTGGCTGCCGTTGCCCTGCATCGCTGCGATAACCATGTCTACGCACAAACTATTAGCCGCCTCGTACGCAGTTCAACTGATGAAATTCTTTGGAAGAATATGCTTGGCCAACCCGGTGAAATCGCTTCTGCTGATAGTGGAACGTCGTGGGGGTGTGGTATTCAGGCTTTTTCAGCTGGAACCTATCTCTTTTTGTTGGAAGAGTTAGCCAAGTAATAACTCCCGTAGTCACGTTCAGTTTACAAAATGGCCATTTTTTGTTACACATTTAGTGTGAACACACTTCATAATCTTGCCCCTTGTAGGGCTATTTTGTACCGTTCCGACCCCCACCTAGCAGACCCTACTCAGGGATGCGGATCAGGTCACGCTACCGCCGAACTGCGACTTAATCGCTTCTTGGAAAGGTTGAACACATTCCTTAACGGACGACCCCTTCGCGTCCATCATGCCGGCGGCGAAAACATCCTGACCAGCATCACTGTCTCAGCGCTCGTGGAACACTTCCCCTCGGTCATTCTTAAGCAAAATGATCAGCTCGGGTTAATCGGCAATTGCGCCGATGATGTAAAAGGAAAAACAATTGATGCCTTTCTGAATACAGAAAACACAGAAAATCTCACCGACCTTTTCCTTCCATCGCAGCGTGTGCTCGAATACACCCTGAACGACTTGGCAGAAGTACCAGGACCAATCAAAACCAAAGCGGGGGTTGTAAATCAGGGAGAAGCAATCGCTCTTACCTGGATCACAATGGACTACCTTTTTCCCTCAGAAACTGGTGACTACACTGTCACCCTTCTATAAATTAAGACGCGCCAGGCTACATCTAGCCCGGCGCGTTTTGCTACTCGCAACTTCTATTTTGAATATCAGTTTTCGAAGCGTTTACTGCAGCATCAACAGCGGTAAGATTTTTCAAATAAGGCTGGTACTGGTCATCAATCAATTTATCAAGCGAAGCTTTCTCAGTTGCAATACTTTCAGGAGTGCCAGTAAGCGCAGTTTCGGCAGCTTTATACCCTGCTACTGAACTCTCATACGTGGCAAGCAGATTCTTCTTTTTACCATCGTAAAACAGCTGCAAATTAGATAAGTCCTTCTGTTTAGTAGCCTCACATACAGCCGGACTTACAGGCTGTGCAACGTCAGCAGCTTGGATGGTATTCTGAGGTGAAGCAGTTGTAGTTACCCCGGCGACAGAGTTATCTGAACCATTTCCAGAGTTATTCAAGGCATATTGGGCCAACGGCAAAATGCACAGCGCAAAAAGGAAACCGCTAGCGGCAACAACTTTGTGCAGGAACTGTTCTTTCTTGAGGTTTGGCATACAGATTCATCATACGCCAGCAGCCCTGGCCATGCAATTTATTCGGCCCGCAAGGCTTTAATTGGATCTTTACGAAGTAGGTTACTGAGCGGGATAATCGTCCCTAGTAGTGAGGCTGCAAGAATTGCCCCAAATACTTCTATCAAGTTAAGCCAGTTAACCGCAAATAGCGTTACTCGAGTAGTTAGGTTTAGTGAACCTGTTACAGTCAATAACTCGTACGTCAAATTAGCACTGTAGGCATGAGTTAAGTAAGCACATACCCCAAGTGCAATCAACACAGCCACGAGCATTGCAAGTACCGAAACAAGAGCGCTGTATGAGAAGTAAATCTGCATGATGTCACTGCGCTTTGCTCCAATTGCCCGGAACACACCTGTTTCACGCTCACTATCAGCGATGATCTTAGAGAGTGTTGTCATCATAGCAATGACAACTGCTGCAAGCAGGACAAGAATAACGTACTTTAAGACACTCGCAACACTATCTTCAAGCTCCTGAAATTGCATCATTGGGTTACCAAATACGTGAGCACTCATGTACGTAGTCAAATTAGACTGGAACGAATTACTAATCCCATCTACAAACTTGAGCAAATCAGTCTGATTAGCAAACGAGGCATAGTAGGTCGTATTAGATTCATCATATACAGGAAAATCTGGATAAACCTTATGTGCAGTTTCAAGCGGGAAAAGAACTGCACTTCCGCCGCCTTCACCAAAGATTCCCCCACTAGAGATGAACCCTACAACCGTTCCTTTTAAGGTAGGTAATTTTGCAGTTTGATCATCATTTGTAAGAGTTATTTCCTTTCCACGCCAGACGTTCTCAGCTTCGAGTGTTTTAGAAACACGATACTCGGCAGTATCCGAATCTTTAAACTTAATCTTCTGCAATGAAAGAATGACATCTGTACTTACAGCAAATGGAATTGTTCCAGGTAAAACAGCTGCGGGAGTTGAAGTATCTAGAGATGCAGCAAAGAACTCATCCGAACGCCCATTCACCATCTTCAAGCTACTACTATCGTTGCTAGTTGGACTTTGAGCAGTGCTACCAGGTAAGCTGTATGATCCAAACGCAATTTCATAGAATACTGACTGTGGATGATACGAATCGATACTCTTCTTGTAATCTGCCAAACTAAGCGATACTTTTGGCTTTGGAACTGTTGTTGAATCAGTTGGAGCAGCCTCAAAAAATGAATTATCAAAAATGGTTTCCTCTGCCATATTCATTTGCGAAATCTTGGTCTCGCTTACACCTTGAATACTCGATCTCACACCTGTAACTACAAAGGAGGCAATCAACATAATACTTGCAACCAGTGATGCAGCCACAACAGTAATAATACTGCGCCCAAGGCGGGTTCGGAATTTAGTTGCAGCTAGTACACTTGCATATTTAATTGTCATACCAGCCTCCCATCTTTCAATTCAATTATGCGATCGGCCCGCGCCGCTACCCGCTGATCATGTGTTACCACTACAATTGTGGTTCCCCGCTCTGTTCTAATCTGTTCAAACAGATCCATAATTGCATCAGCATTGGCACTATCCAGGTTACCAGTAGGTTCATCAGCAAGAATAAGGTTCGGATGATTCATTAGTGCCCGTGCAATTGCTGCCCGCTGCATCTGCCCACCAGAGAGCTCTCGTGGTAAGTGATCAGCGCGATCGGAAAGGCCTACAGCTTCAACAAACATTTTAGCCCGCGTTTCGCGCTCTAATTCTGTCATCTTCACAAACATCGTTGGCACTTTAATATTCGTTTTCAAAGTTAGAAATGGCTGGAGGTAGAAAAACTGAAACACAAAGCCAAGCTTTTCGGCTCGATACGTTGCCATCGAATTCCCCTTCAACTGATCAACCCGCACCCCATCTACAGTTACAGATCCACTGGTTGGATGATCCAAGCCAGCAACGAGCTGCAACAGTGTGCTTTTTCCACTTCCACTAGGCCCTGTGAGCGCGACAATTTCACCTTGGTGAACCTGGAGAGATACTCCTTTTAGAGCATCTACAGTTGTTTTACCTAACTTATACGTTTTAGTTGTATCTTCCAATGTAATAATCGCCGGGCCAGCTAACGTTCGCTTGTTTTTAGCCGGTTTTTTTACACCCTGAAGAACAGATAAATCCTTCAGAAGTTGTTCGGTATTGTCACCGTATAATTCGCGAATTTCTTTGAGAAGTTTATTTCGGTCCATGCAAATATGCTACCAGGAGTTTTTCACCCGTGCTATGCATTGCCCTGGCGAATCTGTCGACGTATACTGTATACAATATGATATTCAACCACAACCAGAAAAGAGGGGCTTCTGCGTTGCCGGCTAACCAGCTGGTTGCGTACTTTTGCGCCGAGTACGCAATAAGTGATACCCTTCCCATTTACTCAGGAGGACTCGGCGTTTTAGCCGGAGACATCGTACAAGAAGCTGCTGAACGCAGCCTCAATTTTGTGGCCATTGGCCTGTTCTATAAGCTGGGGTATTTCCACCAACGCGTGGACGCTTCCGGCCAGCATGAAAGTGTTACCCAAATTAACCCTGTTGATGCCCCGCTCGAGCTCGTTCTTGATGAAAAAGGTGAAACCCTTCTAATCGAAGTTCCGTACCATGAGCGAAAAATTGTTGCTCAGGTTTGGAAGTACAAAGTTGGTCCAGTAAACCTCTATTTACTCGATACCGACCACTGGAAAAACAGCGAAGCTGATCGTCAGATCACCAACCAGCTCTATTCAGGCGATCAACCTCACCGTATTGCCCAAGAATTAGTGCTCGGTGTTGGAGGGTTCCGTCTCCTGAAAGCCCTCAAAATTGAGCCAACCATTTACCATATGAACGAGGGGCACTCAGCCTTCTTGTCTCTGGAACTGACAGAGCAAATCATGCGCACTCAAAAGGTAAGTTTGGAAGCTGCGATTGCTCAGGCTCGTTCTCACCTCGTTTTCACCAATCACACCCTGGTTGCTGCCGGAAATGATGCATTTCCACATGAAATGATCCGCTACTATTTGGGTTCCTATGCGTTTGAAAGTGGTCTCGGTATTGATACCATTCTTGGTTTGGGAAATGCAGATCAACCTGGAACATTCTCAATGACCATGCTTGCCTTGCGAATGGCACGAGTCAGTAATGCTGTAAGCCGTTTACACGCTGAAAAGGCACTATCTTTGTGGCCTGGTTTTCCCCTCTCTGATGTTACAAACGGTGTTCACCTTCCTGCCTGGATCGCTCCAGAAATGCAGGCTCTCTATACTGAAGCCGCTTCTGATTGGAGATTGTACGCTTCTGACGCTAAGGCATGGAAGCCAATTCGCAATATCCCCTACGAAAAGGTTTGGGAAACTCACGTTGAGCTACGTAAAAAGATGCTTGAGGAAGTATATAAACGCACCGGCGTACAGCTTCAGGACGATGTTCTCACTGTTGTATGGGCTCGTCGTTTTGCAACCTATAAGCGCCCTGATCTGTTATTTAGCGATCTCGAACGTCTTAAGAAGTTACTTTTCAGCTCTGATAAACCAATACAAATTATTGTATCAGGGAAGTCACATCCTGCTGATGGACAAGGTAAAGCAATTATCCAAGCCATTGAGAACCTCTCAAACGAAGACCTTAAACACCGCGCAGTATTCGTTGATGACTATTCAATTACCCTGGCAAAGTACTTAGTATCGGGGGCCGATGTATGGCTCAATACCCCTATCTACGGGTTAGAAGCCAGTGGAACTAGCGGAATGAAGGCTTCAGCAAATGGTGTTGTTCAATTTACGACGCCCGATGGGTGGGCACATGAAGTTGATTGGTACGGCATGGGCTATACCCTTCCACTCGACCAAGCCGAAACCGGCATTTACGATCTATTCGAGAAAGAGATTATTCCAACTTTCTACCGTACGGGCAAAAACGGTATTCCAGAGCTCTGGGTAGCCATGATGAAGGAAACAATTGCAGCTGTATCCCCTCAATTTTCCAGCCAACGCATGCTTAACGATTATGTAGACCTTTATTTGTCATGAAGCTATACACACTTTCTATTCTGCCTGTGCTTGCCGTTGCTGCAATTGTCGGAATTCCAAGAATTACTTCTGGAAATGACGCAGCACCTGTACCAACTGGCGCGACCACACAAGTCGGAGAATTTACCAGAATTCCAGACACCGATACTACTGTTCTAAATCCTGGTACTACGTACGGAAAGTTCATCACCTTTGATCTAAAGCAATTAGCACCCAAAAACCCCGGCACTGGACTTACCAGTCTTCACGCCACAGTAACTACGACTGAAGCCGGACTCTACTCTTTTAACTGCAGTGCCTGGACTCGCATGCCAAGTGGTGCACCTGGCCTTGTGAACGATGATCCGTTTAATCTAAGTACTGTACTACCAGTTGGTGTAACTACAATCAACCTGCCATTTCCTGCAACAAAAACTGTTTATAACACAGTTGTTTGTTCAGCAACCTTTCAAAATGGTACTGATCTGATCAATAACCTTGTTTCAGATAAGCCAACCTACCAACTTGCACCAGCCGGTTGGGAGAATGATCAGATGCTTGGCGCACCAGAAATGCTCTATGCGCAAAAGAACGAAGGTAAGACATATTACGCCGCCGATTATATCCTCAGTGACACCCAGACTAATTAATACTTATGCCGCTTGTCCGCATCGACTACGATAAAGTTCTTCGCCATCACCTCCACAACCTCAAGAAGCTTCAGTCTGAGAAGGGTTTATTTCTGGCGTCACCACAAGGTGTAGGCACTGGTTATGACAAAGCGTGGTTACGTGACAACTTCTACGAGTGTCTTGCCTTTGAGTACGTTGGTCGCTGGGATATTGTTCACACTACCTACCGCGCTATTCTGGATATCTTCCTGCATCATGAGGAGAAGATTGACTGGGCAATTGCCAACAAACCAACCTCAAAGTTTCAATATATTCACCCGCGCTACAACCCAGAAAACTTTGACGAGTTTTGGGAAGAGTGGGGCAACAAGCAGCACGATGCAGTCGGTGCTATCCTCTTCCGCATTGGTGAGCTCGAGCAGCACGATGGGTTTAGTATCATCGAAACTGCCGATGATAAGCGCATAATTCAGAAGCTCGTCTACTACTTACGCTCAATTGAATACTGGATGGATCCAGATAACGGCATGTGGGAAGAGGCCGAAGAGGTTCATGCATCGAGCGTCGGGGCATGTGTAGCTGGTCTGAAAAAGATCAATGAACTCGACTTTATCGAAGTCCCCCAAGATCTGATTGAAAACGGAGAAGCAGTACTACGCAAGCTCCTTCCCCGTGAGTCAGAGAAGAAGTTTGTTGATTTAGCACTCCTTTCACTCATCTTCCCGTATAACATTGTTACTGAAGAAGAACGTGATTCTATCCTTGAAAACGTTGAGTATCACCTGGTCAAAAACCTCGGTGTGATGCGCTACAAAAATGACATGTACTACAACCGCGACCCTGTCGACGGTGTGTCACAAGAAGCAGAGTGGACGTTTGGTCTCGCCTGGATGGCAATTATCTACGAACGTATGGGTAACAAGCCAAAGGCTGAAGAATACATTCAACATGCAATGTCGACCATCGACTCAGTGGGTGATATTCCAGAATTGTACTTTTCGAATAGTGAGGAACACAACGAAAACTCCCCGCTCGGCTGGAGCGAGAGCATGTTCATTGTGGCGCTCTACCTCTTCTATAATAAGTACATAAAAAAGGGAGAGGGCGAAGATTCGCTCGACATTTCCCTGAGTAAATAGGTATGAAAAGAGCCGCCTGATATGGGCGGCTTTTCGGGTAATGGGAGAACTACATTTAGCCTACGTAATGAGTTTGCACAACTACAAACGTAAACGAATCTTTTAACCCTTTAATCGGATGTACCTCTAACAAATACATGGCTTTTAGCATGTTCTCGAGCGCAATATCGTGTGCACGATCAAATCGTATTAGTTCAGGAACGGCTTCAGGGTCAAACTCTAAAACAGCCATCCTATCTGCATACATAACGTCATTAAAACAAGCAAGGCCGTCACCAAGCTGACCGTATCTTCGTGCATACTCACCAGTAGAAAGTTGTAGCACATAGAATTGTTGATTAAACCATTCATCCAGACCAGAAAGGATTGCCGGAGCGGCAACGAAATCAATTGTTAAACTCATTTTTTCTCACCAGTAGAGCGATACTACAGGTTCAGCTCTCTTTTTTCAAGTATTGTTGCTTGACGACCTCTTCTCGCCTGCTAGGATGAAAACAAATAGGCATAGCATATTACCGTGTCAGCAAGTGTGTACCGAGACATCTTCGGACCTGGCTCTCGCCTCGAAAGCCGTTTCATCGAAGACTACGATCGACTAAAGGAGGTAATAGACTCACTGCGCAGCATTGACCCTACTATTCGTGTAGTTCTTGTTCTAGGGACGTACGATCTACTTCATATTGGTCACGCTCGGTATATGGAGCGCTGCAAAGAACTGGGAGATGTGGTTCTGGTTGCTGTTGATACTGACGCAGCAGTACGCAAGGCAAAAGGATCAAATCGCCCGATTGTTCCGCAAGAAGAGCGCGTTGAGATGCTCACCCACCTACGCCACGTTGATCTTGTCACCCTGGTCCACGACTACAGTGAAAAAGGGCTTTGGACCTACGGTTTAATTAAAAACTACATTCGTCCAGATACGATTGTTATTTCCCACCGCCCACCAAGTGATGAAATTCATATTAAAGAAGTTGAACCATACTGCGGTCAAGTTGTCGTTCTCGATTCGCAAGCCCAAACTTCGACTTCAGCAAAGATTCGCCTCCTGATGGTTGATTTTGCTACAACTATTAAATCAGCGATTGAGAGTTTAGATATTCCAGGTAATTTAGCTCGTGCAATAGATACAATTGTAGACCCAAGCAGCATCGCAGAAGTACCAAAAGATGAATCAGAACACACTACTAAGGGAGGAAGTAAATGGTAGACCAAGTACTCGTACTCTACGTACCCGCAATTCATCAAGGTTTCATTACATTATTCAAAAAATACGCAGGTACAGTTTCGACGTTATACATTCTTGGTGACAGTCTTGTAACTGAAGTTCCAAAAGTTGAACGCGAAGTAAGTCGAGTTAGTGCTACTGAAATCTGCAAAGCAATTGCTGGACTTGGTCTCTTTAAAGAAGTAGTTGTTCTTGAAAAAGATTCGATCAAGACACTCGCAAAAAAGCAGGTTACAAGTGTAGAGCACGAAGTTG
>CAILIB010000024.1 GCA_903834195.1 uncultured Candidatus Berkelbacteria bacterium
AGTCCTCAACGTCCTGAGAAATAATAGTGAGGCCAAGGAAGTATTTACGGGCGCGCTTTGCTAGGCCGTACAAGAAGCGAGCTGAGTCTTCGTACTGCATCATCCACCAGGCTTCGTCCACAACCATGAGGCGACGTTTCAGTTCTGATCGAACGTTGTTCCAGATGTAGTTAAGAACCATGAAAATAGCGATTGGTCGGAGCGATTCTTCGAGGTCGCGAATCGAGAATACGACCAATCCACCGGTAAGCTTGAAGTTGGTTGGCTGGTTGAAAAGGCTGGCGAATGTACCTTCGACGTATTTGTTGAGGCGAAGAATCAGATTCTCTGCTCCCTGCATGTTGCCTAAGACTGCTACTAAGTCTGCCATTACAGGTGGTGGGTTTTGTTGAGTAGAAGGGTCCGAAGTAATATCTTTGAGTGCGTATGCTTCATAGAGACCCTTATCAAGAATGGCGTCCTCTTCTGCTGTAAGGCCTCCTGCCATAAGGCGAATCAATCCGTGCAATGTTGTGATGTTAGATCGGAGCAGATCTTCATTTGCATCTTCAGGGTGAATAGAAATCGGCAGGTCAAACGGGTTAATTCGCTTAGGAGAATTAAGATTGATCTCCAAGTATGACCCTCCTACTGCAGCTGCTAGTTTTTCATACTCATTTTCAGGGTCGATAATTACCACGTCTGTACCCAGCATTAGGTAGCGGAGAATTTCAAGTTTTACAAAATATGATTTTCCAGCACCAGAGGTTGCAAAGATTGTTGCATTGGCATTCTCTAAGTTGAAACGATCAAACAGAATAAGTGAATCGTTGTGTCGATTAATTCCGTACAGAATTCCTTCGTCAGAGGTAAGTTCAGCAGAGGAAAATGGAAAGGTTGTACAGAGGGATCCGGTATCAAGGTTTCTCAAAATACCGAGCTCGTCAGAGGCAATTGGGAGGGTAGAATTAAACCCTTGTTCCATTTGAACAAGTGTTTCCTTGGTGTAAATCAGCATTCCTCCCAGAGTGGAGGATAGTTGCTTAGACAGAGTATTCAACTCTTCAAGTGACTTAGCGTACAGAGTAAAATAGAGGCTGTATTGGAATAATCGGTTCTGCCCTTGAGCTAGAGTTTCACGAAGTTCATCGATGTCAGAAACTGCAGTATCTAGTTCTGGGTCGCGAACTTGTCCCCGTTCAGCTTCAATTTGGCGGGTTGATTCTAACTGAGAAACCTTCTTCCGTAACTCTTGCATCACTTCTTGAATATCCTGTGGCACGATAAACATGCCGATATCCATAGTGAAATCGTAGTTGATAATTGGCGAGAGCCAGTTGGTGTTCAGATAGCGAGGATACGTGTACACAAAGAGTGAACGGACAAAGTAACTCCCCATTTGGATATGGTTTGTAGTTACTACAAAGTCCGCAGGGGCGATGATATCGCGCGTGGTAGTTAATCCGTCCTGATATGCACTTAGAGCTGCTTGTGCTGCCTCTGCGCTTTTGTCGTGGTGAAACAAACTCATAGTGGTGTACTGATAGGTGGAATGCCGTTGTTTTGAGGTGGTGGTTGTGGTGCGGTACCAGGTTGAAGAATCTGAGCTGGAACGCCAGGAAGAGGTTGAGTAGGCACTTCAGCAACAGGTCCAGTTGGAGCTATGGGAGTTGGAATTGGAACAGGTGCTACAACGGGAGCTGGAGGTGTTACAATTTCATCTGGAAGCGGTGTATCCATTACGTGGCCCGAAAGGTCTTCCTGAGTAACACTCTGTGGAGGTTGTACGATAAAGCCTGTAGGAGGCGTTTCAACAGCTGGAGCTGCTGGTGCATCTTGAGGTGCATCGATTCCGCTCACAATGTTAGAGTTTAAGGTATCCACATCTGTTAGACGTTCTTCAGATACTACATCAGGATTGTAAATACCGTAGTAGAGCTCAATGAGTTGCTGGGTCTCAAGTAGAGTTGACTTGATGCTTAGGCGGCCAAGACCACCGGCGATAATATTTGCACGGTTGTGGACTTCAGTTCGATAGTGAGCAAATTCAGCCTCGTCCATTATTGGACCAGTAGGTTGGCGGTGGAAAATATTAGAGATTTGGGCAAATCCAGCCGATTTACTTATCGGAGCATAGCTTACTACTACATAGAAACGCTTGGACATGATGTTTGCCACCGAGATCAGGCGCCGGACAAAACCAACATAATCTTCGATCTGAATACGGAGAAGGTCATTAGTAACTGTTTTCTGAGATTTCTCAAGGCGAATCAAATATTGTTCAAGATCGAGCTTCTTGGATTGAACAACAATCTGAATGGGAAAATCAAGAGAGTTTAAGAAACCTTGGTAGGCATAGATAATGGCGTTCTGTTCTGTTTCTGACTTAAGATCAAAGTTGATCGGTTCAAGTTTAAGGACAGCGCGAAGGCTGCCATCGGTCATAATGACTGTGCCATCAACGATTCCGGCGATTGGAAGGTGTTCTTGAGTTGGTGAGGCGGTAGAGCGGGCCACTAGCGTTTAATTAATGGCTGATTGGTTTTTCCACGACTGTCGAGTACTGCTGCAAGAGTAGCTAGTTCACCTGGTTTAATCTTGCGTGCACTATGTTTCTTATCGTCATCATTCTTAATAGAAACTGGACGAATAAGTTGAGTTTCCTTCCCTGTTTTATGCCAGACTCGGGTTTTTGGCTTAAAAACGTATGCCAGGATAAATCTGAAGAACCGATACATCGGCTGATCATTGAACTTACCGATTGAAAGCACGACGGTTAATAACGCAAAAAAACCTCCACCCACTTGGCGTACGAGATCTGGTAGAGAGAGGCTGGTATAGATCAAAAACGCGAGTCCCCCTCCGACAACCAGGATCCCGAACTGGATGGCCGTGAGTGGACCGACGATACGATCTTCCATGGCGATGTTCTGTGGAACCCGAAACTGCATATATGTGTGAAATACAGATGTACAACGTACGGATTTATTATACGAGGGCGGGCGGGAAAAAGCTAATAAAATAGCCGCCGGACTGAGCCGGCGGCGGTGCATACGATCAGAGATTAGCCAGTCCAATGAAGCACTGGCGGAAAAGTGAAATTGCAGTAATGAGGCGCTGATATTCTCGTAATGATTTTTCGTGAACCTCATTATTGCTCTGTAGAGCGAATGCAAAGTTGAGGTTTTCTCCAAGCTGATCTAGTTGTTCAAGAAGAGTTGATATTGAAGATTTCGTTTCGTCTTCATCAAGCAGAGATGTAATTTGGTTGGACAGCTGAGTTATCATCGCCTCCGTATATAGGCAGGTTGCGGCAAAGAAAAAACTATAATCTCCCGAATTAGTTGCGCGTATGTACAGAAACGAAAGAATCGTTTTCATTTCCGATGCATCATCCACACTGAGTCGTCCATTTTCAATCTTCTTAATCATCAGGGTTGATTTGATGGTTTCAAAGAATGACCAGCTTTGTAAATGTGAACTATTTATCTGAAGGTAAAGATCTCCAAGTCGAATGAGGAGTGGACGAACAAAATTTGGTGCGTTTTCTCTGTGAAGAGTCCAGTAGCAAAAAATGGATAAAATCAGGACTTCAGTTTCAACTTCTGGATTAAGATATATGGTCGATGATGATGAGAACGGAGAGTCTGTTAAATCGCCCAAGGTTCCCAAGATATTGTCGAGTTTAGGGTCGTAGGGGCCAATTTGTGCAAGAAACGATTTCATTTTAATGTCCTAACTTTTGCAGTATAGCTGGACATTTAGATCTGTACAGAGTACTTATCCTCCCGCTGAATTTGTATTTCGCCAGTATTCAATTTGTTCTCGTGTTTCCTCTGCAAGTATATTTGGCACAAGAGTGACTTCATTTGCTGTATGATCCCGTACCATTTCAGCAGATATGCTCGGACGTGTTTTTCTCCCCTGTGCTGTGCCGTATATAAAAGTGAAAATTTTGGTTTTTATAGCTGCCGACATGCACATTGAACATGGTTCAGCGTTGGTTACTAAAATGTGCCCCTCAAGAGATTGAGTGTGAAGGGTTTTACATGCATGCCGAAGGAGGTTTATTTCAGCGTGGGCAAGACGATCACTATCTTGTAGTTTTGTGCAGTGTGCAGAAAACACAACAGCGCCTGCCTTATCAACTAAAAGTGCTCCAAATGCGTCTTCTCCAGATTTACCGGCTAATTCAGCTTCTGTCATGCAGAGGCGGACTAGTCGTTCTTTTTGTTCTTGTGTGAACATGTGTGTGAGTGTATATGGCAAGATTCGCAGATTGTTGGTGAGGTGTCTAATATTGGGCGGGGCGGAGTAGGTGCGTATATGTTCGCTAAATATAGCGGGACTCGATTATAGTTCGCTGCGCGAACGGGCAAGCATGCACATGGTACTCTCGTCCCTCCTGATTCCACTAAAATATGCCCCAATGATTACCTCTGCAGCACTATTCTATTCCAGTGCGAAGCCAGTAATCATTGGGGCATATTTTAGTGGTACCGCGGGCGGGACTCGAACCCGCAAGCCCGAAGGCAAAGGATTTTAAGTCCTTCGTGTATACCATTCCACCACCGCGGCGTACCTATTAAGCTAGCTTACGATACCAGAAAGGGCTCCACTCGCCAACCACTTTCCCCTTTGCTAATGCGTCCAGGAACCGTAAAGCCAGCGGCTCGTGGGTGTCCTCCTCCACCCATCACACGTGCTAAGGCCGCAACATTAAACATTGAGCCGTCAGCAGTGCGGAATGACCCGCGAATGTCGCCTGGAATAAGTTCTGTAAGCAGTAGCGTAAATTTAACTCCGCTAAGTGTATTAAGTTCATTCACTACTCCAATTAAATCTTCATCCTTAGCATTCACAGCAAGCATGTCAGCGTGAGTAAGAGCTGAAACTGCGCATCTTCCTCCCCAACTTACTTCAAGTCGTTCTAGGGCCATTCCAACCAGTTTTAAGTGGGCAACGGACTTCTGATGGCTGATATGTTGAACAATCTTGTTTAGTCGTGCCCCACGGCGCATTAAGTCGGCCGACATCTGCATGGTAGCTTCTCGAGTATTACTGTACTGAAATCCTCCAGTATCGGTGTACATCCCAGTTAATAGCGCTGTAGCGATGTCATTTGTAATTCGGGTACCGAGTTCACGAATCAGTTCCACTACAAGCTCGGCGGTTGATGAAACATCTCGCTTACTCAGTGATGAGGTGGCTAGTCGAGAAAGATCTCCATCAGGATGATGATCTACATACGCAAGTGCTCCCCGTTTTGCGTAGGCGCGTATTAAGTCCCCGTACCCTGTTCTCGCTGCGTCTGGGGCATCTAATATTATGCAAAGATCAGCATCGGACGGTAGTACGCTGGTGTTAATTGTTTTCCAACCATCTAAAAATTGAAAAACTGTTGCTACACCATCACGAAGATAGGCTTCTGCTTGAAAGCCTAATTGGGTAAGCGAAAGAGTAAGACCTAGCGTAGAACCAACTGCGTCTCCATCTGGATGGACATGCGAAACAATGACAATGCGTTTCGATTGTCTGATCTGAGAAATCAGGCTAGTCATGACTGACTAGGCGCGAATGAGTACACTGGTTCCTTCGAGTGGTAACCCAACTCGAGTAATCTTAAGTGTGTCACCTTCTGTTCGTGGAAGGCCTAAAGCAGCGAGTACAGCTTCAGTTGCACCTGCGCCAGATAGTACTAAGTAAGATGGCTCAAGTGCTTTGGTAATCACCTTAAGAGTATCAATATTTGCGTCGCTACGTAGATCAGCAACAAGAATATTAACCTGAGCAACGTCATCAAGTTTCGTTACACTACTATCAAGTTCATCGAGTATGAGAGTAGTAAGTTCTTCTGCACGAATAAAGTATGCAACAGAAGCAGTGAGAGGAATGCCTTCGCACTGAATTGAAGCAACATCGTATTCACCCGCTCCAGGGATAGTAAATGAACCTATCCGAATCCCAGGACCTATCGTGACGGTTTCGGTCTTAGTCTTGAGAGTAACAGTATCTGTTCCAGAGTGGGCAATAACCATATGTCTTGTGCCACTCTCCTCGCTTGTACGTGAACTTCCTAGGACAGGAATGTATCGCACGAACTGTGCTCGGAGAGTGGCGTCGCTTAACTTATAAGAAGTGGGTGAGGACTACGCTTGTTGTTCGAAGTCGTCGACTTCGTCGATCAAACGCTTTTTAGTTGTCTTTTTCTTTGCCTTTTTAGGTGCTTCTTCTTCAGTTGCAACTGTCGCTGTAGCGGTTGCTGTAGTTTCTTCAACTACAGGTTCGTTGAGGCGCTTAAAGGAAAGTCCGAGACGATGTTGAGTTGGATCAATTGAAATGATCTTGAACTCGTAGGTGTCGCTCATATGAAGGATGGTACCTGGATCGGTAATCCGCTCATTTGAGATTTCTGAGATGTGAACGAGTCCATCGATCTCACTGTCTAAGCGTACGAATACACCAAACGGAGTGATACGAGTAACTTGTCCCTTAACCAGCTCACCTACTTTGTACTTGCTGGCAGCTTCTTGCCAAGGATCTGGCAGGAGGCGCTTGATTGAAAGTGATACGCGGTTGTCTGCGGTAGACACTACGAGTACTTTTACTTTCTCAGCTACAGTGTACATCGAACTAATGTCGATCACACGTCCCCAAGCAATCTCGGAGATGTGAACCAGGCCTTCGAGTGAATCTTCTTCAGAACCTAGTTTTACAAAGATACCGAAATCAACGATACCCGTAATAGTTCCTTCAAGGATGTCACCTTCTTTGATGTGCTTTAGACGTGCTTCTTGAGCAGCATCACCAGCAGCCTTTTCAGAAAAGATCAATTTGCCCTGTTGAGGGTCAAATGTAAGTACTTTAACTGTAAGAGGTTGTCCAACCAGCTCTTTGAGCTTGGCATAGATTTCATCAGGGTTACCACCGTCAACGCGTGGGTAGTGTTCAGAAGCAAGTTGAGATACAGGCATGAATCCTGTGAAGTCACCAAGTTCGATAAGTAGACCACCTTTGTTCGCGTCGCTTACCTTAACGACCATAGGTTGGCCATCTTTTACACGGCTTGTAAGCTCGTTGGTAATACGTTCGCGATCAGCGCGACGAAGTGAAAGTACAATATTGCCCTTCTTGTCTTCAAGAACAAGTACAGAAGCAACGATTGGGTCACCTGGTTTAAGCTCGCCAGAGAGTACCGAAAGCTCGCGCTCTGGGATAACTCCAACTGCAGCTCCGTTGATATCGACCCAAATGCGGCTCGATGATGAAGAAATAACAGTTCCTTCAATCACTGATCCGGGCACGTACGGTACAACGTTACCGCCTTGCTCTTTTAATAAGGACTCCATCGTGAGGGGTTCCAGCTCTTTTGTAGGCTCTTTGGCCATAGGAAAAATTCCATTCTTATACTCCGACTTAAGTCGTATGTATACGTATTCAAAACCCTCAATCCTTACGCAGTCCTGCTTGGTGTTTTGAATACGTATACCGGCGACACTCTTATGCTCCGGCTCTGCCGTGTGCATATGCAAAAAGGGTAATCCCTACTTGCACATAAACACCGCACCTATGCTTTAGGTTTTGGAAGGTACTTATTGTATCGTTCAACAGCTTTAACTGTAATCTTTTCTTGCCTATACCGCGTACGCGTATACCACACAATCGCATTAATCCAGATTACAAGAATGATCTCTTGTAGCGTACGCAGAGCATCCATACTGAGGATAGGGATTTCTTGAATACGGCATGCGTAGAGGAGTAATCCGATTAGTCCATTTGTCCACAGGAGGTTTCTCCAGCGACGCTTGAGTGATGGGTTAAGTGGTACTGCTGGTATCGCAATAATAAGTGCGATTACTAAACAGACAATTGTTAAAGTTGCATAGACAGGGGCAAACTTCCAGGTTGCTACCGGATTAAGGTCAAAAAGCGTCTTATACGACCACCAATCTTCCAGTTTAAAGCCCATACTATTCGTTAGTTCATTGTGGTGCCGCGAGAGGGACTTGAACCCTCACACCATTGCTGGTCTAGGCCCTCAACCTAGTGCGTATGCCAATTCCGCCATCGCGGCCCGATGGATAAAAGCTAATTAAGTCTACCAGTTTAGCGGCAATCTGT
The DNA here is from genome assembly GCA_903834195.1 of uncultured Candidatus Berkelbacteria bacterium. GTDB lineage: Bacteria > Patescibacteriota > UBA1384 > CAILIB01 > CAILIB01 > CAILIB01. The sequence continues at coordinate 8,101 of CAILIB010000024.1, forward strand.
CGAGTGTTAGCAACAGGATTGAGTTATAGGTATTCCAGGTTGGGAATGTGATGAAATACTACAGACTTTCAGCCGTCTTCTGACGTATGGTCAAACCATGCAATCAATAGTTTATACAGCATGTGTTGAAGGGGCTTCTGTAATTGAAGTTGCAGTTGAAGTTGAGATTCATCCAGGGTTACCAATCTTTAGTATTATCGGCTTGCCAGATAAGCAAATTGAAGAGGCTCGTGAAAGGGTTCGTTCGGCAATTCGATCATCAGGGTATCAGTTTCCCCTGGGTCGAATCACTGTGAATCTTGCTCCTTCAGCAGTTCGTAAGCATGGTACAGGGTTTGACCTTGCTATTGCTACTGGTATTTTAGTGTGTGCAGGTGCACTTGAACCAATTGATATGAATATTTGGCTTGTTGGTGAGCTAGGCTTACAAGGAGATGTCCGGCCAGTGCAACATGCAGCAACTTTGGTTATACATGGGGCTGATCTGGGAAAGAGGCTGATTATGCCGCATGGTCAAGAAAATATCGCAGGGCTCATTGGTAAAGGGGAGTTTTACTTTGCCCAGAACTTACGTGAAACAATTTTTTGGTGGAGTACCGGTACCTGGAAGTTGGCACAATTAATAGAGTTACCAGGCAGGGAACAAACACAGTATAAAATTGATCAAATTCGGGGTCAGGACGGGGCTAAACGCGCCTTGTTAATTGCACTGGCAGGGAAACATCCTCTCTTACTTACTGGGCCTCCTGGAATGGGTAAAACCATGCTTGCCAATGCCGCCGCAGAGCTGTTGCCGACAATGAGTAGAGAAGATGTCTTAGAAATGTTAAAACTCTTAGCTTTTGTTGAGATGGGAAATTCCTATCAATATGAAAGGCCGTTTCGTAGTCCACATCACACAGTAAGTAAGGCCGCATTATTTGGCGGTGGAAATCCTATCAAGCCAGGGGAGGTTAGTTTGGCAAATCAGGGGGTGCTATTTTTGGATGAGCTTCCGCTATTCAAACGAGAGGTTTTAGAAAGTTTAAGGGAAGTGATTGATACCCGTAAAGTTGTTCATAATAGGGCAGGAAAACAGCATGTCTATCAAGCAGCAGGTGTTTTGATTGCTGCGCGTAACCCATGTGCCTGTGGAAGGCAGGGAATAGCTGGGCAGGAGTGTATCTGTACACCGGCTGAACGTGCAAAATATGGACTACGAATATCAGAACCTCTTTTGGACAGGTTTGAAGTATTTTGTGATGTTCCTGCGCTGATAGGGCAGGATTGGGATTCAGCTGCAAAACCATTAGGTCAACAATTTGCTGACCACATAGCTTCAGTTTGGAAACAGTCAGGGGAGGTTTCTTGGTCAAAAGAAGCGCTTGATGTATTACGCACTTCAGTTGGGAGTTTAGGGTTGTCGGGAAGAAGTAGGGAAAGTGTGCGAAGGGTTAGTGAAACAATTACCCGAATTCGGGATGGTTCTTCTGTCTTAGTTGAAGATGTTTTTGAGGCCCTGCAGTTCAGAAACCGGGGATAAGTACTCTATTAAACCTGTACAAACTGCAATTTTCTGGCATAGTTTTTCTTGTATTCGCATTACGTTTTGATCGATCTGTAGCTCAGGTGGTTAGAGCAACGCTCTTATAAGGCGTGGGTCCTGGGTTCAAGTCCCAGCAGATCGACCAAATTAAAAGTACTCTTTGGAGTACTTTTAATTTTGCTAAAGAGATGGGACTTGAACAGGAAAGGGGTCGGGAAAACAATTGTTTTCCCGTGAAGGAGAGCAGCGAGTGAAATGAGTGATGAGAACCGTGGGTTCTCATCTGTGCTCAGGTGAAAGTCCCAGCAGATCGACCAAATTAAAAGTACTCTTTGGAGTACTTTTAATTTTGTTATAAGATTTTGGAACTACAAAAAAACCAGCCTTCCGTCAAAGACGGTAAGGCTGGTAGGACCTGAAACTTAGCGAAAATCAGTAATCTGAACCCACTGACCTTCACTGCGCTCATCTGCAATCTCCCAATGATATTCAGTGGCGTGGTTTACGGCGCTGAATGTATCATTCTTGCGGGTAATTTCAAGTAGACATGAACCCCCAGGTTTTGAGGTTAGTTGATCGAGATTCAACCAACACCTCTTTTCTGTATCAAAGTACAAAGCCCAAGGTACTGTCCATTTCGTTTGCCCGTTCTTCATGTCAGCAATAGTTGGATACCCAAATCCAGTGTGCACGATTGCTTTTTTGACTGGAGCCTTGTCAACTTGATTCCATAAGAACTCCGTGACTCCAAAATATCCTATTACGAAAAGGACAATAAAACCAAAAAACTTAAGTTTCACACATACTCCCATGCCTCTTGCTATCCGCATAGAAGGCTTTTTAAAGGTACATACATCCTTTACTATGCCGGTGATTATGTCATAAAATAGCCAATTTGTCAATCTGGTAGTGGGTAAAAGGCTATGCCTAGCTGATACTTTATTTGTAACAAAAAATCCCCCGTTGCCGCTGCGAGGCAAATCGGAGGATTGGAAGCTTATCGGTGATGTCGTCGGTAGCGCGACTCATGTCGCGAGCCACCAAATATGTCGATGTTTATCGTGATGCTTGGCCGGCGAATCGGCGGGTCGATCACCACTATTCGTTGTGGGCAGGGGTGGTAAACCACCTCTGGTTCCAGTGTGTAGTCGTCGTCATACGAACCGGCGAGTACAATAGGGTTTCCGAAATAGTCGTGTTCATCTCCACCATGGTACTCGTACCCGCGTGTGTCGCGGATAACGTGGTCACGGTGGCGGGGTCCCCAGTCGGAGCCCTGGTTGCGGTATCCGCGATCGTAATTCGATCGCCGAATCTGGTGGTAGTCCGAACGTTGACTGTGGTACCCACCACTGCGAACAGGGTTCTGATGACGATACTGCGCCGAAGCGCAGCTAATGGTCGCCACGATGGCGACGGCTATAGCGAGTTTCTTCATAGAGTTTCTCCGCGGGCCTCATGAGGTACAAAACAGATTATAAACCTGTTAAATACGATCAATATGCTCCGAACGAATGCTGTATGCTACCACGAAACAGCACTTTTGTCAATCTAGGAGCGTATAAATAACCATATAAAACCAAATCAAAACACCCACATTAAATCTAAAACACCCTCATATACCAAAAGCAGGCCGCGCACGCGACCTGCTTCATTCTGAGAGGTTTTAAACCTATTCTGCGAGCACGTCCTTGATGCTCAATGAGATACGTCCTTTATCAGGATCAATAGCTGCAACTTTAACATCAACGTGGTCACCAATATTGAGACGATCAGTTACAAACTCGATGCGCTCATTAGCAATCTGAGAAATGTGAACCATACCATCCTTGCCAGGAAGGAATTCAACAATTGCACCAATTTCTTTCTTAGGATTCATGCGGTCGCGTACGATTGAGACAACAGGAACATTGCGGTATATCTCACCAACTTCTACAACGCGGCCAATAGATTCAATTTCCTTGATTGCCTGTTCAGCAGCAGCTGCATCAAAGGAAGAAATCAGAACTGTACCGTCTTCTTCGATATCGATTGTAAGAACTTCTTTACCACCAACGCTATCAATAATGCGGTTGATGTTCTTTCCACCAGGTCCGATAAGTTCACCAATCTTGGTTGGGTCGATCTTAATACTCTGGATACGAGGTGCATATGGTGAAAGGTCAGGACGAGGTTCTGGGATTACAGCCAACATCTTATCCATGATTTCCATACGAGCAGTGAAGGCTTGGGTAAGCGTCTGTTCAATGATTGGCCAGGTTAAACCAGCAATCTTAGTATCCATTTGAATAGCCGTAATACCATCGCGAGTACCTGCAATTTTGAAGTCCATGTCTCCGGCAAAGTCTTCCAAACCTTGAAGGTCGGTAAGTACTTTAAACTCTGAAGCGTCATCGTTGGTCATAAGACCCATGGCAACACCGGCAACAGGTTTGCGGATTGGTACACCTGCATCCATAAGCGCAAGTGTCGAGCCACAGGTTGCAGCCATTGATGATGATCCGTTTGAAGAAAGAATTTCAGATACAAGACGAATCGTGTATGGGAACTCATCTTTGCTAGGAATTACCGCAAGCAGAGCGCGCTCAGCAAGTGCTCCGTGACCGATTTCACGACGTGATGAACCACGCACAGGTGAAGCTTCACCAGTTGAATACGGTGGGAAGTTGTAGTGGTGCATGTAGCGCTTGGTACCCTCTAGATCCATGGTGTCGATCATCTGTTCGTCGCCAGGTGCGCCAAGAGTAGCGATTGTCAGTGCCTGAGTTTGACCACGAGTAAACAAACCTGAACCATGGGTGCGGGCAAATAACCCAACTTCAACGGTGATTGGACGAACTTCGGTAATAGCACGGCCGTCTGGGCGCTCATCACGCTCGAGACAAGCTACACGAACCTGCTTTTCAACTAGTTTGTTGAAAGCAATCTTAATGTCTACCTGCTTGAAAGTGCCCTCGAGCTCGGTTTGGGTGCGCGCTAGGAGGTTAGCGAGGAGGTCTTGGCGTTCTTCACGCTTCTTACCTGACATTGCATCAGCAATTTCTTTACCTGCAAATGACTTAACAGCTTCATCAACAGTTGGACCTTCGGCTACAACAGTCACTTCAGGAGTAACATACTTTTTGAAGAATACCTTCTGAATAGCAATGCTCTCCTGCATACTCGAGTGAGCAAGACGGAGTGCTTCAAGCATAACGTCTTCTGGAACTTCGGTAGCACCAGCTTCAACCATCATGACGCGTTCGGCAGTACCGGCAACAACGAGATCCAGAGTAGAATTCTCCATCTGAGTGCGGGTTGGGTTTACAACTAGGTTACCGTCGATCATACCGATGCGACTTGCGCTAAGAGGTCCCTTATAAGGAGCTGTTCCAGCTTTTGACAATGCACATGAGGCAGCAAGAATAGCGAGAATGTCAGGGTCGTTCTCCTTATCAATCGAGAGAACTGTAATGATCACCTGAACATCGTTGCGGAAGTTCTTGTCAAAAAGTGGGCGAACAGGACGGTCGATTAGGCGAGAAGTCAGGATAGCCTGCTCAGACGGACGTCCTTCACGTTTGATAAAGCGGGAGCCAGAGATTTTACCTGCAGCATAGAGGCGCTCTTCGTAATCAACCATAAGCGGGAAGTAATCGATCCCTTCACGCATGTTCTTTGATACTACGACAGTAGCGAGAACAACAGTTTCACCTGCTTGTACTGTTACTGCTGCGTCAGCTTGTTCGGCAAATCGGCCGTACTCGATTGTAATCTCGGTTTGTCCGAGACTGGTTTTGTGGGTTTCTACAGACATAACGTCTCTTTCTTTGTACTACGACTAGTCAGCCATCTCGAGATAGATCACGATAGCTCGTGGTGTGTCTCGAAATGACAAGTCGCTGATTATTAATTGGTAATCTGATTGCACTATAGCAAAACTAACCGAGATAACCAACTGCAGAAAACAAAAATGCCCACCGGAGTGGGCATTTTTCTTCTTACTTCGACTACTTGCGTAATCCGAGGTCAGCAATAAGCTTTGTGTACACCTCTGGGTCGGTAGACTGGAGGTAGTTCAAGAGGCGACGACGGCGACCAACGAGCTTCAGGAGACCTGAGCGAGAATCGAAATCTTTGCGGTGCTCTTTAAGGTGCTCTGTGAGTTCTAGAACGCGTTCTGAAAGAAGCGCTACCTGAACTTGAGTAGAACCAGTGTCACCTTCGTGTGTCTGATATTTTTGTACGAGTGTTTGTGCAGCCATGAGAATCAATAAATATTTCTAAGTGAGTATACCCTAACTATGGGTTGAGATCAAGCTTCTGTAAGAGGGGGAAGTGATTGGCCTTGCTCAGCAGTGCGTTGGCGATTAGGTTCGCGTGGTGGGCGATCTTGTGGGCGACGCTGTTGAGATGGTTGAGCAGGTTGTCGTTCCTGACGACGCGGTTCACGTGGTTCAATCTGTTGAATTGGCATTTCAATCTGCTGTTGAGCTGCAGGCTCTTCATGTAATTCAGTATCCTGAGGCAGAGTAAACGATTTTCCAGAAAGGTGGGCACGAATTTTACCAAGTATTTCCTGTTCTTTTTGAGCAACAGTAGCGTTTTCAATCGAGAAGGCTGCTGCTTGAGGGTGTCCTCCGCCATTAAATAGTGCTGCCAATGTAGCAACATTTACAGTTGGGTTTATAGATCGGAATGATCCCTTAACACCTCCGTCACGTTCATAGAGTAAGACAACAAAGTCCATTCCTTCAGCAGTCTTCAGGAGATCATCAATCACACCCTGTGGACCATCGGACATTGGAGCTTGCGCAGCAACAAAATCTGCCTTGCTTAGGTTTGTCCATGCAAAATGATATTGAGTATCTTCTTTAATATACGCAAGTGCACGTCCCCAGAGGCGAAGCTGAGAAAGTGAGCGTGTCATGTAAATTCGACGAATAATCTCCTGCTGCTCGGCTCCAGCCGCTACCATCTGTGCAGCTACGGTAAGAGATTTTGGAGTTGTGTTGGAGTTCTGGAAACTGTTAGTGTCGGTGATAATACCTGTGAGTAGGCAGGTAGCAATCTGTGGATCAATTAATCCAGGAGTATCTTTACCGAGTGTCTCCAGAAGAGAAACCAGTATTTCAGCAGTTGAAGAAGCAGTTACATCAACAATGTTAACCTTGCCAAAGTTAACGTTTGTACTATGGTGATCAATATTTACTACGGGAACTTCATAGAAAAGATCTGAATTCTGTTGATAGAAGTTGCCAATGCGATCTAAATCAGTACAATCAAGAACGATCACTAGATCAGTATTAAACGAACCTTCTTCAATTCGAACGTCTGAAGCCGTTAGTACGCCATCTTTAGGAGATACAACAACCATTAATTTGGTATCTGAGACGCGTCGAAGGGTAATATTTCCTACTTTTGCCTGGTTCTCATCAAGAATAATCAAGAGGTCCTTTTGAAAACTCAGTTCTTTTTGAACTGATGCAAATTGAGGGAGAAAATTGAGTACTTCTGGGATATTACCATCAATTGCTGCAGTAACTTGTTTACCAAGCTTTTCTAGACCCATTTTGAGCGCCAAAACACTACCCATAGCATCGCCATCAGGATGAGCATGGGTTAACAACAAAATAGAATTCGCGTTGCGAACTAGTTCGTTGATCTGTTGTTTGGGGGTCAATTCAGTGGACATAAGATACTGGCCACTATAGCCAGTTATGCCCGCCAGGTCAAGAATTTCCCCAGACTACTTAATTGAGCAGGTATTTGCAGCGAGACTGCTTCCACAGGGTTTACCAAAGTAAAGCCACCGTGTACGCGAAGCATCTTTAGCAGATGGAGTACTGGTGATTCCTTGTAGATCTGTTGTTGGGTCACTTTCAAGGCCAACTTCAAGTACATACTCATACTGTTGTCCGCTAGCTGGTTTAGCTAGACTTGTACCTTGCCTATTCGAATAGACGTATCCGCATGTGTAGTTAACAGGGCTAGCCTGACAACTCGTATACTCAGGTTGGCCGTCCGACGGGATTTGTCGAGTAGTAAATAGAGAAAGATCGAGTTGACTAGTCAGACTGCTACTACTATTTACAATAACTGAACCCGCCCCTCCAGTATTTGTGGGATACATACCTCGAATAAGTAGGGCTGATTGATCAATTGCATGTGCAACTTGAAGTACATCAGAGATGCGTTTACTGTCACGGTTATTTACGCGTGCTTTAGCTAATCCAATACCAGCTGCAGCAATAAGAAGGCCGATAATCGTGATTACGACGAGTAGCTCAATAATGGTAAATCCGAATTTTCGTACAGGCTTCATATGCTTAGCGTCGTACCATGTAAATATTGCTGTTGCTCACATCAATGTTTCCAGATGGGTAAAGAGGCTGATCTTTGAGAGTTACTGTATTACCCTGACTTGCTTGAATTGTATCCGAGCTACTATTTTCAAGTCGCGTATACGTCATATATCCGCCTGGTAAATGACGATAGTAGAGGGTTCGCGCAAGAGATCCGGCCTGTGATCCATTAACTACATCGTAATACTGACCTGTTGTGGAATCATCGACGGTTTGGGTTGAATCACCGTTTACTCCTTGATACCGCTTCTCAATAGGAATAGGGTTCAGGTACGACCCAAGACCAGGTATCCAGCTAGAAGCAGGTTGATAATCAGATGGTTTAAAACCAGTAGTTGCAGTTCTTGATCCACAATCTGTAAAACCAGCACCAAGTTGAGTTTGAGGAGCGTAATAGTACACAATGCTGGTGTTTGTACTATCAATTGCAAGACAGCCTTTCCAACTTGCTCTTCCAGCGAGAGTAGGAATTCCTGCTTCGGTGCCAATATATCCAGGAAAACTCTGGTTTACACGGTAGTAGCTCTCAACAGCAGTCGCGATGTTGTCGACATTTGATTTACGTGCGTTATCCCGTGCGTTTTTTTGCGCATTTATATAGCTGGTAGCGGCAAGACCAGTAAGAAGACCGATGATTGTAATCACCGTCAGGAGCTCAATAATCGTGAAACCTCGTTTGCGCAGCGTGTGCATAAGCCCTCTTTATACTCTGGTGCAGTGTACCACTACTCTACCATCTCAGCCGTAATCCGCAACGGCTGACTTTTATCGATGCTATTTTGTAAGAGTAAAGTTGCAAGCAATCCTTCAACCTTGTCTTGAATAACGCGTCGTAGCGGACGGGCGCCATACAGTGGGTCGTACCCAAGTTTGGCAATCTTTGCGATTGCGTCCTCACTAAACTCAAGTGTTACACCTTGTTCGGCAGCTTTTGTGATTACTTCCGCAAGCATCAAAATAACTACCTTAGACAATTCAGATTCAGTTAACTGGCGGAACGGTACGATTGCGTCAAAACGGTTGAGAAATTCAGGTTTGAAGTTATTTTGAAGGAGGCTGAGTACTTGCTTAGGTAATTGATCAGGGCTCACTTTCTCTTGCATCAACTTCATAATCTCTTTAGAACCTGCGTTTGAAGTTGCAACGATCAGACAGTTTTGAAAGTGGACTGTACGTCCTGCGTTATCAGTAAGGCGTCCATCATCAAGAAGTTGTAAGAATAGATCAAGAACGTGACTATCTGCTTTCTCTAGCTCATCAAAAAGAATAAGAGAATAGGGGTGTTCGCGCACTGCTTGTGTAAGTGCTCCTCCTTGTGCCTGAGTTCCTGCCCCTGTAGGTGCACCGATAAGTTGGTAAATTGAACTTGGATCTTGGAATTCAGACATATCAAACCTGATAAAGTGCCCGTGTTCACCAAACAGTAGATCTGCTACAGCTTTGGCGGTTTCTGTTTTCCCCACACCTGTTGGTCCAACAAAAAGAAATGATGCGATTGGTTTCTTCTTATTAGTTAGTCCAGCTCGAGAACGACGAAGTGCATCAGCGACGGCTTCAATCGCCTGTTCTTGCCCGATGACCCGCGTATGCAGATTTGTCTCTAGATCGAGAAGTTTCTGCTTTTCTGCTCCATCAGCTTCTCGAACAGGGATTGAGGTACGCTTTTCTATTGCTTGTTCTACATCATCGCGTCGTACCCAAGATTGTTTACGCTGTTGTGCCCCACTAGCAGCATCACCAAGCAGTGTTAGGGCGCCACTTGGAGCAAGTTGATCTGGTAAGAATCGCTCGGCTAGTTCCACTGCTGCTTCTAAAGCGTGAAATGTGAGTCGTAAATTATACTGGGCCTCTATGTTAGGCGCTTCTTCCTCAAGAATACGTAGTGTTTGTTCAGCTGTTGCAGGAGGAACTTCGATAATAGTTACTGCATTAGTGATGGCAGGAACATTCTCGAGGTACGAGTGGTACTCTGAGTAAGTTGCCGTACTTACTATCTGGAGAATACCCTGAGTAAGCGCATTAGCGAGTAATGTTGCTGGTGTAATTGCAGCCCCTGGGTTAGCTGAAAGCACATGTAAGTCTGGAATTGCAAGAATGACATTTCCGGCTTGCGCAACCTCGGCAATAATCTGTTGGACATGTTCTTCAGCGCCGTCAGAGGCAAGTAGAGTCTGGGCGTCTAATTGAACCAATCGTTTATCACGGAGTACTTCCGGAACAGTATCTTCAATCATGCGGAGTGCGATGCCACCGAGCATAGTCGACTTGCCAACTCCTGGCTCACCAAGAAGAATTACACTGTTCTGGGAAGTTGCACCAAGTATCTCTAGTGCACGATCGATTTGCAGCTTGCGAGCATCGGCAGAACGAACGTTGCCTGACGCTGCTTGGGCTGTAATATCAACACTAAATCGATCAAGAAATGGGGTTGGAAGTGCTGTCCAAGCTTTATTCATGAATCCAGAAGGTCTACTGCGACCACGCTCTCTCCAAAAAGCCCACTGTCGATTTCGATCTTGGTCTTCAGCATACCAGCGACTAACTGCGTAGATATCTTCTTCAGTAAGTCCATGCTTCTTGAAAAATGCTGCATGGCCCTTAGGATCGCGCATATACGCTAGGAGGAGATCTTCAAGGTCGATATAGGGGAAATGGGCGCTAAAGGCAGTGTGGAAAGCCTGGTAGTATCTTTCGCGGGCTTCGGCCGTAAAGTAGGCGTGACTCACGCTTGCTGTATGGCCAGGGGCGATACGTGCCTGCATTTCACTAATAACATCTTGGAGTGGTAATTCTAGGCGGGCTAAAATACTCTGAATACGAGGCTGAAGAAAGAGTGTTCCGAGAAGAATATCATCGGATATTTGATCAGTGTGTTTCTGTTCAGCTGCATAGGCTGCTTGGCCAAGAAGTTCTTTTAATCGAGGGTTCGCATAGTCAAACAAGTCAACAGGTATCGGGGATGTTTCTGGCAGAGTATTGAGTGTATGCACACTTGTTTGGTGATGCTCAAATAGGGTGAGTGCATACATACTGAGTAGACCACTTACTCCCATCACGAAACGAAGAATGCCGCGTTGCCATATAAGTTGGTCAAGTGATTGGATTTCACTAAAGCTTACAATAGTACTGATGAGAAAAATCAGAAGAATACTGGCTGCTAAACCATATCGTAGGATACGTTTGCGGCCATGCTGAGCTTCAGTTTGAGGGGTTATGTATGGTGTTGTCTTGAATTGAAACTGAACACCTTGTTCATTACTCAGACAAACACCAATTCCATTACACTTTTGACATACTTTTGCCACACTTTCACCTGCGGCGACAAGTCCGCGTCCAGTGCATTCATCACAGGTTTGATATGTGTAGGTGCTCATCTTAATTAGCTCCTATAAAGCTGCCAATAATCCAGACTAAACAGAGAATAGGGAAAAGTAGCCATAGCAGGTATACAAGCGCATAAAGTAAGGCAACGATTGCGTATGCGAAAAGGGCTAATCCAACACGAGCTAAACGGAGAAAAAATCCGATTATTCGACCTTGGCGGGTATAATCCTGAAAAATAGGTTTACCAAGGTTCTTCAGAGTATCTCGTACCGAAAATTGACCATCTAAGGTCGTAATTGTTCCAACTAAGTGTTTGTACGTCCAGGATGGGCTCTGTACGTACCAAAATCGGAGTACGTTTTGCATACTTCTATTTAACCACAGTATGGAGGAGAACTCTCGTACTGAGTTAGTCCTTTAGTTGTGCATTTATCCAAATCTGTTTTAACCAGCGCAGTGTAAGTGTTGAGAGTGTGAAGCCAATACTAGGTACTATGGCGTTTATCCAGGGATTTGAATTGCCGATCAGTATGAGAAATATGCCAATTATTACGTAGGTCATAATGAGAATGGCGAGTCTACGCTCAAGGCTAGATTCCCATGTTTTGTCGAGTTCTACGCGTTTGTTGCGCTTCTCGAGTGCATCTATGCGTTCTTCTATTGTTTTCATGGGGTAATTGTAGCATTTGGGGGATAAAAAAGAGAACCCGCACAGACACGGGTTCCTATAATTCGGGGCCGCATTTGGCAAAGGGCCCTTTCCTCTTAATTTTAGGCAGAAGGTGAAACACCTGAATTTCAGAGTAATTTAGGTATAACATCAATTTTGGGTGATATCAAATTGGGACCGAATTTTACTTTGTAATCTGTTATTTATAAAAAAGAGAACCCGCACGGTGCGGGTTCATATAATTCGGGGTCGCTTCCATGATTCTAGTACGACCCTTTCCCCTTTGGTTCATCCGCCTCCAGGATTGGCATTTGTTATGATGCCTGAACTTCAGAGTGTTTTATGTATATCAGATTAGATTCATTGTATCAATAATGTGTACGGGATCACCCTCTTTGAGACTCTTTGGTTAATGCCAAGTATTGCAGTGGCGTAAGTCGTTGTCCAGGCTTTCCAAGTGAGCGGTGAACACGCTTGGTGTTGTAGAAGGTCATCCATTCAGAAAGTTCTTTGTTGAAGTCCACTGGATCTCCAGCCAGACTGGCATAATGCCAGTCAAGAAAACTCTCCTGTATGGTTCGGTTAAACCGTTCAATCCACCCTTGGTATTTTGGTTGTTTCACCCAGTTAAAGAAATGAGTGAGCTCTGTTTTTTCTGCTGCCTCTCGAAACTCTTTCATGAATTCAGGTCCATTGTCTGTTTGGATGTGTGTCACCTCAAATGGTGCAGCCCTCAAGAGTTCAGTGAGGAAATCTGCACCATTTCTAGAAGAGGTGGTTTTGTATGTTTTAGAGAAAGCCCAGCGAGACACCAAATCAACTGCTGTGAAGGTATACCGTCGCTGTCCCAGGGTGTTAATGAGTACTCCATCCACTTGCAGCAAGTCCCCAGGTTTTTCGGGGATATACCCTCCACGCCGGAGTTTCTTCTTTGGAGTGAGGTGTTTCTCCGTGAGCTTCCCTGTTTTTCCATGGAGACTAAGTTGAGCTCCAGTGGGAAGCTTTCCAGCTTTCTTTAAGTCATCCACAATACGTCCCACCGTTGCTTCAGCGGGACATGCAATACCCTGAGCTGCACAAAAATCAACAAGGAGTGGGCGTAGCTTTTCCTTGCCGAGCTTTGGGTACTTTGTTCTCAAACGAATAATCTCAAGTTCAAGGATATAATGCACCACTCGTTTCTGGTATCCATTCCGATGAGCTTGGCTTTTAGGAATGGGATTCTGTTTCCAGCGGAACAAGGTGGCTCGTCCCACGCCAAATGCATCCCTGGTTGCCTTAAGGCCGTGTACAGACCAAAAGGTGAGTATCTTCTCTCTTCGTTCAATTTCCTGCTGCTGTTTGGTATCCATCCTCCTGGGATACCAACTCTGAGCTAATTGCTCAAGGAGCTTCTTTCCGTTAGGTTCAGCGTGTGCTGCACCCCATGCGTTCATCTGAAACATTTCAACCTGCTATTTGTTCAGACCAAAAGTCTCATATGAGGGTGATCTTTTACATAATGTTTCCTAGAGGTAGACGCTCACGTTCTTGTTCTTTCACCACCTTCGGTGATGTGAAGCGCACTAGAAGTGTTGCGCTAACTTCGCTCTTCGCTTCGCGAAGTTCGGTACAGGCGAAGTCGAACCTGGTTCTTAATCTCTAAAAGACCACCAAAGAAAAAAGAACACTAGAAGTGTTCTTTTTTCTTTGGTGGGCCCTAGAGGACTCGAACCTCTGACATCCTCGGTGTAAACGAGGCGCTCTACCAACTGAGCTAAGAGCCCATAGTCTGGGAGCATAGGGTGCTCCGAGTGCGATTCGCCTATTGCTCATGTACTATAGCAAATTTTTGAAAGATTTCTATGGTGCCGAAGGTCAGAATCGAACTGACGACACGAGGCTCTTCAGGCCACTGCTCTACCACTGAGCTACTCCGGCAGGTTGTGAATTGTTTTCTTGTGCTTTTTTTGGAAAGAGGGTGGGACGTTCGCTTCCTTCGGCTTCCGCCACTTCGTGATGTGGAGCGCCTAAGGAGCACTGCACTAACTTCCCTCTCGCTTCGCGAGCAATGTATTGGGGAAGGCGAACCTGCTTCTCCTCACTCTAGTAGTCAAGTACCAGGTAACAGTGTATTTTCTTTGCCTCCGCAGTACTATTCTTTTCCAGTACGAGGACTAGCAAAGAAAAATACACTGTTACCTGGTACCGGAAAGAGGATTCGAACCTCCACACCCTTGCGGGCACTAGCACCTGAAGCTAGCGTGTCTACCATTCCACCATCCCGGCACGAACTAAACTGCGTACGAGCCTACTCGCCTATTTATTCAGCGCAAGTTGCAATACTGAAAGTACGAAGAATGTTGTGCCAAAAATGATTGTCAGGTAGTAGAGTACTTTTTCAGCACCACGACGACTTACGTAAACTTCTGAGCCAGCACCAAAAGCGTCACCTAAACCACTACCTCGTTGCTGAAGTAGAACAGTGGTTACAAGAAAGATCGTGATGATAACTTGGATAATCTGTAGTGAGAGCATAGGAAGCTGTTTTTGGAGGCGTGAGCGGGAATCGAACCCGCGAATAAAGGTTTTGCAGACCTCTGCCTTACCACTTGGCTATCACGCCGTGTTCAAATTGAACCTGTGCAGACGCTTGTTCCACACGTGGGCTTAGCACATCGCCTTGTTAATATTTTTGGAGCGGGTAACGGGAGTCGAACCCGTATTTCCACCATGGCAAGGTGGCGTAATAGCCGCTATACGATACCCGCATTCGCGCTCGATTGCACATCCAACTCTAGCGTAAACTGGTTCACCTGTAAACTGTTTTGGCTAAGAAAAAATCCCGCGTATGCGGGAAGTTGAGATGTCCCTGCATGCGGATATCCAGTCATGGCAGTCGAAAGTGTTCATCGCCGAATACGCACGAAACAACTTCTAGGGCTACTATGCTCATGAATATCCAGCAACAAGCAATGAAATATGCAAGAACAATTCCTTGCCAAAGACCAGATATGAATGGATGTTCTGCTGTGTGAGATGCCAGGTTGAATACATCAACTAGGCAAGAGCAGGCGATTATGTAAAATACAGTGAATGTAGTGACTGCTAGTCGCTTATTAGTTCTGTATCCCAGTTCATCCAAAATGATTGCTGGTACTGAAACAATAAAAGCCACTGCGATAAATACAATCACGTACGATGTCATACATGAGACAACAATGGTTTCCACTGTTTCTCCCATGCGGGATTTCGGATATATCAAAGTTCTCCTCCTTGAATTCTGTCTCATCTTCTATATCATATGGCTAAGCAAGATTCCACTAAACAGAACAGAAATGGGAAAAAAGAGTAGGCAGAAACAACAAAAAAAGGCTCAAAATCAGAATAGCTCGACTAATCAGTCAGTTAAAAAAGGCATACCTGGTATTACAATTACCCCAATTGGACAATCAGGAGCTGCAACCGCTGTGCTGCGCACCGAGACAACACAAGCTGCGCCAACCCTATCTAAACCAGTTACAACCTTAGTGCCTGATCAGTTCCTTCGTCGTGACATTCGTCGTATTCTTTTCACACTTGGAGTGCTTGTCGTGCTATTGGCAGTCCTAGTAGTTGTTAACGATAAGACTACGGTTCTTAAGACTGCTGGCCATAAACTCGCTGTTTTCGCACAGCTGCAGAGCTAAATAATACGCCTAAGCAGATTGACAAAATCAGTCATTTGAGCTATAATATGCGTATCGGAAAAACAAAAAAATAAAATAAATATTCCGAAAAAAGGAGAAATATGAAAAATAAAATTGCTGAGGCTACCCCTGTAGCCGCTGTTGCTGAGACGCCTGTGCACTTCATGAAGAAGTCACATATGTTGATCTCAAGTAAACATATAGATCTTGATAACTTATCTGCTCTTGAAGCAGGAGCTATGAGTCTTGCACTCTTACTCGCAGTTATCGTTGGTACCGTTCAAGGTACTATGTGGTCCTAAGCGAATAGCTCAGACACAGCTCCATGATCTAAACGAAAAACCCCGGCAGGAATCCCGGGGTTTTTCATATAAAAATGAAGAATACCCGGAATTTATTTTCGGGTATTCTTCTACGTTGTGGAGGGTGAGAGCAGGATCACGAAGTGAGCCGTAGAGAGAGGGAACCTTTAGAGTTCCCTCTCTCTAATAGCTATACGTTGAACCTAAAGTGCATTACATCACCATCTTGTACTGTGTATTCCTTACCTTCAGAACGGACTTTTCCAGCTTCTTTAGCTCCTTGTTCCCCGTTTCCAGCAATGTAATCGCTGTATCCGATCACTTCTGCGCGGATAAAACCTTTTTCGAAATCAGTATGAATCACTCCAGCAGCTTCTGGTGCCTTAGCGCCTGTGCGGACTGTCCATGCACGTACTTCTTTAACACCAGCAGTAAAGTATGTCTGTAAACTAAGTAATTTGTAGGCAGATTGGACGAGTCGAACAAGACCAGATTCTTTCAATCCATACTCACCAAGAAACATTTCTTGTTCATCTGCAGGTAGGGCAATGAGTTCAGACTCTAACTTAGCTGAAATTGGCACAATCCAATCTGCAGATGGAACCAGGGAAGAGAGCTCGTACTTTTCGTACAATGTTGCACCGGTTGTGTGAATATCGTTTTCACCAACATTTGCGACTATTAGCATAGGCTTACTAGTCAGAAGTTGTAGTTCACGGAGTGCAGTTTTTTCTTCATCACTTGATGCCGGTAGTGTAGATGCAGGCTTTTCGTTACTAAGCACCTGTTCAAGTTGTTCAACGTAGACTAGGCGCGCCTTGGCAGCTGCATCACCGCCGCGAGCAACTTTTGCGTAGCGATCTTTGGCTTTTTGAACTGCTTCTATATCTGCCAAAATCAACTCAAGTAGAACGGTTTCAAGATCGGATTTTGGATTAACTGTCCCATTTACGTGAATAACATCAGGATGGTCAAAAAAACGGGCTACCAGAATAATCGCAGCGGTCTCGCGAATGTGACTAAGAAACTTGTTTCCAAGCCCTTCACCTTGTGAAGCACCCTTGATGATTCCGGCAATATCATAAAACTCGATAGCAGCAGGGAGTATACGTTCTGGGTGAACAATTTCTGCTAACTTGCCTAAGCGATTGTCAGGTACTTCAACAATACCGACATTAGGGTCGATAGTGCAGAATGGATAGTTACTCGCTTGCGCCTGAGCATTCTTAACTAAGGCATTAAACAGAGTAGACTTACCAACATTAGGTAGACCGACGATTCCAAGTGAAAGTGAAGACATAATAGAGTGACTATACCAGGTCTGTGTTATAATGGCTATGATCCTGACTCTTGCTCGTACCGTGTACGGTGCAGACGTCTCTGTAAAGAAAAATTCAGCTAAGGCACTGTATGGCAAAAGGAAAAAAGAAATCTTCAAATCGATCTTCTTCAACAGTTGATGATCGAGTTGTTAAGCAGATAAAGGCACTTCTTGGCATTGTGGTGTTTATATTTATTTTTGCCTCTCTCTTTAATCAAGCAGGCAGTATTGGTGGATATGTGTATAGAGGAGTTTACGATGTAATAGGATTGGCTACTCCGATTGTGTCACTTATCATGCTCTGGTATTTAGGACATCGGTTTTTCCCAGATAAACTTCCAGTTCGAGTCATTACTGTAGTAGGAGTAATTCTCTTCTTCCTCAGTTTTACCGGAATGGTATCTTCATTTGATTCAGCTGGCGGCATAGTAGGCTCGGCATTGTACGGAGTACTTCAATCGGCGCTTGGTCTTTGGATAGGTCGCCTACTCCTCTTCGTGCTTTGTTTTATTTCATTGACCTTGATGCTTGATAAGTTGCTCATAGTTCCGTTCCTTATTCCACAAGCTACTGAAGATCAGGAAGAAGAGGAGTCAAGCGATGAAGTGGATACTCGTGTGCCTGTTACCGGAGAGCTTAAAACTGGTGGGGTGTTTAAACGTATTATGAAAGAGCGCCTATCCAAAGTTGAAGTTAAAGAAACCGAAGTAGTGAAGAAATCCACGGTTTCATCTCGAAATGGTAGTACGTGGGCGTATCCTCCTGTTACATTGCTTGAAGCAGTTGATATGAAGCCACAGGCTGGAAATATCCAAAAACGCATGGAGCTGATTGAAAAGACACTAGGTGATTTCAATATTGATGTGACAATGACAGACGTAAATATTGGTCCTACGGTTAGTCAGTACCTCCTTAAACCAGCAGAAGGAGTAAAGCTTAACGCTATTACTGCTCGTCAAGATGACTTGGCACTTGCCTTAGCAGCCCAGTCACTCCGTGTAGAGGCGCCTATTCCAGGTAAAGGTTTGGTTGGAGTTGAGATTCCTAATGAAAAGAAAGCAATTGTAGGTCTTCGAGATATTGTTCAGTCTAAAGCTTTCCAGAATGTTGGTTCGAAACTTGCAATTGTAATAGGTCGTGATGCTGCAGGTGAGCCTGCGGTGGCTGACTTAACTAAGATGCCTCACCTGCTCGTTGCAGGAGCTACTGGTTCTGGTAAGTCAGTATGTATTAATACCATGATCTTAAGCTTGCTCATGAATAACTCTCCTGATGAGTTACGCATGGTGCTTGTTGACCCTAAGCGAGTAGAACTTTCAGGGTATAACGGTCTGCCTCACCTGCTTTGCCCAGTTATTACTGAATCTCGCGATACAGTTGTTGCATTGAAGCGGGCAGTTGAAGAAATGGAGCGTCGCTATAAACTGTTGCAAGCAACTGGAAAGCGTAACATTGAGCAATATAACGCAGAGCCAAATCTCTCTGAAGGTCGTCTTCCGTATATTGTAATTATTATTGATGAGTTGGCTGACTTAATGATGGTTTCAGCTCGTGAAGTTGAATCTAAGATTGTTCGACTTGCACAGATGGCACGTGCAGTTGGTATTCACTTGATTGTTGCTACACAGCGTCCTTCAGTAGATGTAATTACTGGTCTGATTAAAGCGAATATTCCAACGCGTATCGCCTTTGCAGTAACAAGTCAGATCGACTCACGGACAATCATAGATACTGCGGGCGCAGAAAAGTTGCTCGGCTATGGTGACATGCTGTATCTCTCAACAGATGTATTAAAGCCAAAACGAGTTCAAGGTGCCTACTGTTCTGAGCGAGAAATTAACTCAGTTATTGCACACATTAAGCAGCAGGAACCTGGTGATCGATATGATCCTTCGTTCCTTGAAGAGCCAATGGAATCCCGATTTGGTGGTGGCACGAGTGGAGGTCTTGATAGCTCTGAAGAAATGCTAGTGCGTGAAGCATATGACCTCTTCCTTAAACACAACAAAGCATCCACAAGCATGCTTCAAACCTATCTACGTCTTGGATATAACAAAGCCAAGCGAATTGTTGCAGCGATGGAAGAGCGTGGAATGATTGGTCCAGAACGCGGAGGAAAGCAGCGTGAAGTGTACCATGTTGATGGTGTTAGTAACGAAGATACGAGTGTTCCAGTGATGGAAACTCAAGATACTGGCATTGCGGCGTATCCGGAAAACGAGTAAAATATAGAGCAAAGATAAAAAGTGTCATTCTGATTACAGTTGCATGACACAGTGTCGATTTTCCCCTTCATTCACACATTAAAGACAACATGGCTGCTGGATTTCGCACCCGTCGAATTAAATCCGAGACATCTATAGGTGATCGCCTAAAGCGCGCGCGTACGCGTCAAAAGGTTACTGTTGCTGAAGTAGAAGAACAGACTAAGATTCGCGCCAAGTTTATACTTGCGTTAGAGAGTGATTCGTGGGAACAAATCCCTTCTGAAGTGTATGGTCGTGGATACCTAGAAACATACGCATTGTTTCTTAAGATTCCAGTTGCTGAAATCATGTCTGACTACGATAAAATGCGGGGGATGTACGCACGTCGATGTCAGCAAGGAGTTCCAGAGTTTGCTCCAAAACCATCTCTAAAACTTTCAAAATTTGTTATTACACCTCGACTGTTAATGGTTGGAGCGCTATCTATTGCCATTCTTGTGGGAGGTGTTGCTGCATACAATAAAATTGCTAGTTTCAGTTCTGCACCGTATCTCAGAGTGCCAATGGCAGAGGCTAAGGGAGTTGATGGATCGCCTCAGATTGTTATTAACACCAACACTGTGACAGTGAAGGGAAACACTGCAGTAGATGCAATTTTGCACATTAATGGCCGAGAGGTTCCAGTGCAGTCTGATGGTAGCTTTAGTGCTGATGTTCCAGTACAAAAAGGTTCAAACACAATTGAGATCAAAGCCCTTGGCCGCAGCGGAAAAGAATCAACCCAGCTACTCCAAGTGTACGTACAATAGTTCGTGTATCGTATTTGTTTCTTGTCCTCCCCGAAATACTCGGGATGCGGTGGAAACAAATACGATATACGAACATTTACCGAATATGTAAAAACGGTAATAGTGATAATTAGCTCTAAAGGCTAGTTTTTTTGAAATCTTAGAAATCTATTTTCATTGTGATTTTAGCTCCCATCCAGTAGTATTACCTAGAGCACAATCCGGGTTTAACACAAACTAGTTACAGGAAGAAATATGAGTGAATCATCAGAACAAAGCGGGCGCCGTTCGGCATTAGATGCTGCAATTGCGTCAATTGAAAAACAGTTTGGCCGTGGTGCCATTATGACCATGGGCGGTGAAAACGCTCTCGGTTCAGTAGAAATTATCCCTACCGGAATTTTGGCTGTAGATATTGCCCTAGGTGGAGGAATTCCACGGGGTCGTATCATGGAAATTTATGGGCCAGAATCTTCGGGTAAAACTACATTATCAAGTTATATCGTTGGTCAGGTTCAAAAGCGTGGTGGTCTCGCAGCGTACATCGACGCAGAGCATGCTTTCGATCCAGATTACGCTAAAACCCTCGGCATTCAGCTAGAAGACCTCTTGGTGTCGCAGCCAGACACAGGTGAGCAGGCATTAGAGATCGTAGAAACATTAGTGCGTTCAAATGCAGTAGATGTAATCGTTATCGACTCAGTTGCAGCACTTGTACCACGTGCAGAAATTGAAGGTGAAATGGGTGACGCAATGGTAGGTGTACAGGCTCGCCTAATGTCACAAGCACTTCGTAAACTTACAGGTGCAATTTCAAAGTCAAAAACCACAGTAATCTTCATTAACCAGATTCGTATGAAGATTGGTGTAATGTTCGGCAACCCTGAGACTACAACAGGTGGAAACGCACTGAAATTCTACTCTTCAGTCCGTATCGAAATTCGTAAGAAAGAAACAATTAAAGAAGGTGATGTTGCAGTTGGTGTAACAACCGGAATTAAGATTGTGAAGAACAAAATTGCAGCACCATTCCGCACAGCAACATTCGACCTCATTTATGGTGAAGGTATTTCTAAAGAGGGAGATCTACTTGATACAGGTGTTACAAACGAAGTAGTACGTAAGTCAGGTGCTTGGTACTACTGGGGTGAAGTAAAGCTTGGTCAAGGCAAAGAAGGCGCACGCGAGTATCTCAAAGCAAATCCAGATATCTACGCAAAAATTGACCGCGAACTTCGTATTAAGGTTGGTTTGATCAAAGAAGAAGGTTTTCCTGAAAAAACAAAGGAAGCAAAGCCTGCTAAAGAAAAAGCAGTAGACAAAACAGCAGTAGAAGAAGTAGTTACTAAGTAGTGAATGCGCAATCGTATGCGCTCCGCCTACTGAAAAGTCGCATACGCAGTGCCTGGGAACTCGACCAGGCACTTATGCGTCGTGGGGTAGAAGAAGCTGAGCGCACCAAAGTCATTGACCTGTTAAAAGAGATAAAACTCGTTGATGACGAGCAATTTGCGCGTGCCTGGTTGCATACGCGGGATAGGTTATCACCTCGTGGTGAGTATGTTTTGAAAATGGAACTTGCACAAAAGGGGATTAGTAAAGAAATAATTGCCCAAGCTCTTGCAGAACGCAAAGTAGAAATTTCAGAAGAGGGTGACGGTGAAACCTTGCAAGAAAAAGAAATCACTCAAGGCAAGAAAATCATTGCAGGTAAACAGCGTGCGCTCGCACATCTTGATTCTGAAACAAGAAATCGGCGTCTCACAGCACTCTTATTACGCCGGGGCTTCTCCTATGATACGGCGCGCCGTATACTAGATGTATGACGCAGAATTCCTACTGTGCCTGGCTCTACCAACTGACGTCTATCGAAGAGTCGCGTTGGGGTAAAGAAGCGATTGCCCTGGCTGAAACAGCTCGAACCGGAGTACCGGTTTTGCCTGGTTTCGCCATTGCTCGTGAAGTCTTTTTTCTGTATTTCAACGAATCAAGTACACGGCACGTTATTACTAAGGCTGTACAAACTGCTCCTCTCGAAAAAGCACATCTACTTCCTGGTGTAGCAAAGGAAATTCGCCAACATATTCTCAAAACACCTCTCCCAGTTGAGCTAAAAAGCTCATTAGCAGCCTATCTCGAAGAATTTGAGGATCAGCTCTTGATGACTAAAGGCACAGGGCTAGAACTTGTGCTTACAGCTCAAAATAACCAGCACCTTCGTATTCAAGGCAAGGTTAAGACTATTGCAGAAGCTGAGTTGCTCCTTCGTAAGCTGTATGCGCTCTATTTTGAAGATACACTTCTTCATACACGACTCGAATCTGAAGATCTAATTGTCCCCTCTGCATTTGCGGTGCTGGTTCAAAGTGCACAACCTACGCAACTTTCAGGTACAGCAGTTCGTATAGATGCTGAAAAACATGATGAGACGGTGGTTACAATTACAGTTCACCATCACGATCATGGTGCACATGAGCAACGAACCGAGGAAGATGTGTACCGTTTTGATGTTCCAACCGGTATTCTCCTTTCAAAATCGGAAGTTCACCATCAGTGGGCAGCAACGTCAAAAGGGCATACAACCCCTGCACGTAAAACCACTTCACATCATGCTGAGGAATCCCAATTGAGTCGTCTGGCAAAAATGACCAAACGTGCTCAAACTGCCTTTAGTGACCTACAGTTTTTCACATGGGTCTTCACAGGTACTCAGCTATTTATAACTGGTGTACAGCCATTTGAAGCAGAAATAACGGCAACTTCTAATGGTATTGATCCGCTGCTTTGGGGTATTGTCGGTCATTTAGGAGTTGCGAGTGGTCCAGTGCGTCATATTGCATCAACAAAGGCATTAGAAAGCATCCAATTAGGCGATGTTGTTGTTACTGAGCATATTAGTGAAAAGATGCTTGATTTACTCGCCGGTGCTGCAGCACTCATTTGCGAATCTGGCCATGGAGCTTCTCTAGATGCTGACAGTGCTCGTCGATTAGGTATTCCGGCAGTACTTGGTGTGGCTCATGCTCGTACTGCTCTCCAAGAAGGCCATGTTGTTACGGTCGATGGCTCACACGGAGCAGTCTACTCAGGTATTCGTCGGGCTGCCGAAGTGCCAGTATTTACTCCACCTGCTCCAACTACAGGTACAAAAGTGTATGCAACAGTTCGAGAAGTCTTGGATTTGCCAACTGATTTAAGTACTGCAGACGGAATCGGCGTACTTCGAAGTGAACAAATACTAGAGTTGCTCGGAATTCATCCGCAAGACGTCCTCCGAAAAGGAGTTTCAGATGAGTACGTCAGTATTCTTGCTGACGGTATCGCGCGAGTTGCGCGTGCAGTGTACCCGCGCCCGGTAGTGTATCAGCTGCATGATCTCGCCAATGTGTTTCTTGGAAGGTCTACTCGAGTAGAGCCGAACCCGTTGATTGGGTATCGCGGTGCGCATCGCCTCCTTGCTGAACCTGAAACACTCGATTTAGAACTTCAAGCCCTCGATCAGGTGGCAAAGTCTGGCCTCCTCAACATTCAACTACTTATTCCAATGGTTCGTTCGGTGTCTGAACTAGATAAGGTACTCAAATATCTCGATACAGCAGCCGATCAGTATACTCTCCCTGAATTAGTGTGGGTGCGCTGTGAAACCCCTGCTCTAGCAATTCAAGCAGATGAACTGGCTGCAAGTGGAGTGTACGGCGTGCTCTTTGATATCCCAGCACTCAGTACCTTGATTGTCGGAATTGATGGCGGAAATCATCAGATTGGTCATCATCTAGATACGGCTGATGGAGCCGTTCTGCAGGCACTTGAGTATGCAATCATGACCTGTCGAGCTGAAGGTGTAGTAACAAGTATTGTTGCTGAAGGTGAAATGCTTGCAGCTGAGGTAGTCGAAACTGCAGTGCGGGCAGGTGTAACAGCTGTCTCAACCGAAACTATGTATCTCCAGAGTACACGAGGATTACTCGCGTCTATTGAACAGCGAATGCTCGTTGAACACGTACTTGATTCGAAACCTGAGCTAGAGGCTTAGGCCGGTTGCAATTATTGGAACGAGGAAGCGGATCAAGAAGAATAGAATGATACCGCCAACAATCGCGATCACGCGTTCTTTTGCTTTTGCGAGTTCGCCTGGAGACCCACCGGATAACATGTATTGGATACCTGAAACTATGATGAGCATAGTTGCAAGAATCATCACGTAACTCATGTTCTGGATGAATACCAGGCTAATGTAGCAGCCAAACGTACTACTTCCGTTTATGGCGTTGATTACAGTTTTATCAATGAGAATACCGTGGTTGTCTGCGGAAGTACTCTGTAGGCAGTTAGGTAGATCTTGATTTGGTTTGCCTGGGTCTACTGTAGCTGTACCTGAGCCGGTTGTTCCTGTTCCAGTAGTACCAATCGGATTCGCACCTTTACCTGTTGTTGGGTTGATACCAGTGGTAGCAAGTTCAACAACGTCAGTTCCTACTGCACCAGTAGCCCCATTCGCAATGTATGTAACCTTTGTCCAGTAATTTGAACCTGGTGTTAAACCGGTAAGAGTATAGGTAAATTGAGTTGCCTGTGTGGTTCCACTCAGTCCCGCTGATTTTGTAAGGTTGGTGCTCGTTGTGTCGTACTTGATCTTAAAATCACCCATTTGGTAGGTATCGACAGTACTCCAGGTGATAACTGCGGTTGTATCAGTTGTTTTAGTGATTGTTGGGCTACCGCTGAAGATCTGGTCACACCCGAAGATAAGTGTTGGGTCAGTGAGACAGTCGCCTCCTACTCCAGTACCTGAACCAGATGAATCAGTACCAGAACCTGAAGATCCCGAACCTGAACCTGACCCAGATGAGCCTGAACCTGAAGTATCTCCTCCTGTAGGTGCTGTTCCAGGTGTTGTAGTTGAAATTACATCGCTATTTCCTTGTACAGTGGTGCCATCAGACGCGTATTGAACTACCTTAAATGAATACGCAGTTCCAGGTTTAAAACCAGAAAGACTAAGTGAGTGAGAGGTAGTCGTACCAGGTTCAGCTGAAATTGCACCTTCAACTCCTTGATATCGTAGTCCAGTGGTTTGAGTATCGTACTTTAACGTTCCAGGTCCAGTGGCAATATCGGTATTCCAAGCAAAGTCGATTGTGTACGTGCCATCAGATGCTGCAGAGTCTGTTTCGACGGTGCTCGTAAAATTACTTACCTTAGCTGGGTTTGTACTACATGTTGGTGGTCCGGCAGTACTAGAATTTGGAATACAACTTCCAGTTTTACTAGATTCAATTCGAGTTTGCACTGCGTCCAGGTAGGTCTGTGCTGCTTGCGCGCTCGTGTTTTGTGCTGCGTTTCTTGCATCAAGATACTGGCCGAGATATTGCAGATAGTCAGTACCAGACTGAATGTACGGATTTATCAGCGTGTCGATATTTCTAAGTGAAAGCGAGAAATAGGCATGTTCAAGGAAAGTGTTTGCATCAGTTGTGCCACTGGATGCTGCGTTTATATCGTTGATAATTCCAGGTACAAGACTAACGAGCTTTGGATATCCGACATCATCTGGTGCTGGGTATACTTGCTGGGCAAAATATTCGGTGAGCATCTCCGCATAGGCAACCTTTTGAATACTTGAATCTATTGGTGTGCCAGAAAATAAATCTCTGCCCTTGATAAAACTGTGGATCATTTCATGTGCAATAGTAGCCTGGGCACTAGCCTGAGAACCAAAAACATCTGAGTTAATATAGAGTTTTCCAGTACCGGTTAGGTAACATCCGTCTATGGTGCTTCCTGGGCCAATCACTCCACACCCTGCATCTGAGTTCACCTGATTAGGGTACATCATGTACACGGTTTTCAGGTCTGGTGTCATGTTCGCAGTGATCGGAAGCTTGGTTTGAATTGTGTTATATATATCTTTTATGAAGGTTTGAAACTGTGCCTTCTTAGTATCGTTGAGATCTTGAGGTAGGATTTTTGAGTAATCGAAAGTAAACGAAGGACCAGATGCGTGGGCCGTCTGTGCTGAGAATGTCAGAGGAAGTACATTTGCTATCACAGAAAGTCCCACCAGGTAGAGACTCATACCAAAACGGAACCCTCCAGGAGAGATGGAGAAGATGCCCCGAGTTAGTTTTGGAATGCGAAACACGTGCTGTTGATAGTTGTACGTCTATAGTATCACGGCTAGGTTGGTGTGGAGTAGTTAGATTTTTTGGGTGAGTTTGAGTGGTTGAAATAGCTTTACTGTTTTGCTATCGTGATCTGGACGCTTTTGAAGCGTTTGTTGTTTTGTATTTGTGTATTCCTCGGTATTGCTTCGCAATATGAGGGCTCGCGCTCGAATGATCCCCGGTAGCTCAGTGGTAGTAGCGTCTCGCTGTTAACGAGAATGTCGTTGGTTCGAATCCAACCCGGGGAGCCAAAAGAAAAGAAGTAGGCGGCTGCCTACTTCTTTTCTTTTGTTTTACTCGAGAGGATTCGAAACCTGGTTCGACTCTGCCTAAACCTTTTGAGCGAAGCGAAAGCAGAGTTAGTGCAGTGCTTCTTCGCCGCTTCACATCACGAAGTGGTGAAAGGCGGAGAAAGCGAACGTTAGGAAACCCGGGGAGCCACGAATTTTCACCACGTTAAACTGGTGATTTTTCATATACTTAAACTTTTACTAACAGATCAAAAATGGTTCGAATCTAATCGGGATTATACCTGTAGAACCTGCATTATCAGATGCACTCGTTCAACCACATATGAGACTGTGAATACCTAAAAGATCACCCTCATATGGGACAAAATTGGAAGAGATACCTTCATTCAGCGCACCTCTTTCGTGAAGACCTTGCAAACCTCTCAAAGATTGGTACAGGTGAAGGTATGCATACTCAACCTGAACGCGAGAAGATCCTCTTGTTTTGGAAAACTCATGGCCTTGCGGCCACCGCTGACGCTTTTCAAGTTTCCCGTGCAACGCTGTTCCGGTGGGAAAAGAATCCAACTCCACAGAAACGTGTCCGGCACACCCAAGTGCGTAGAGTCATTCCACCACGTATTCGTGCTGAACTCCTGAGACTTAAACTCCTCCATCCAGAGCTTGGCAAAGGACAACTCCAACCACTTCTCGCACGGTTCTGCAGCCAGGGTGGTATTGGTATTCCGTCTGAAAGTACCGTTGGGAGGTATCTAGGAGATTTGAGGAAGGAAGGAGTACTTGGGAAGCCAGTGAGGCTTCGCTTCCATGCTCGTACCGGGAAGCTTGTTGAGAAGCCAATCGAGAGAAAGGTGAAGCTCCGAAGAAACGGGTATGCACCAGGTGTCCCTGGGGATCTCCTGCAAGTTGATACGGTGGTTACCTTCATTAATGGCCTCAGGCGCTATACCGTGACGGCTATTGATCTGCCCTCCCGCTTCTCCTTTGCCTGGAGCTATACCTCCTTAAGCTCAGCCACCAGTACCGACTTCTTGAGGAAGCTCACACTAGCTGCTCCATTTCAGATTCACCGTATCCAAACGGACAATGGACTTGAGTTTCATGGCCTCTTTCAAGAGGCACTTCTTAAGAGTGGAACCACCCAATTCTTTAACCGGCCAAGAAACCCAAAGCAGAATGCCTTCATTGAACGGTTCAACCGAACCATTCAAGAAGAGTTCCTCTACCGGAACACTGATTCTCTAGCTTATGATCTTCCTGAGCACAACCTACGACTCATGGAATACCTCATCTATTACAATGCTGAGCGGCCACATACTGGCCTCAACAAGAAAACCCCGCTAGAATATCTCCAATTAACCCCTTAGTCTCAAATAGGGTGGACGAGTACATCAGATTGACAATGACTAAATTATATGGTACTATCGCCCATTGCACTTTGAGGTGAATAGTCTTGCATAGAAAACCACTTTATCTTTCTTTCGACGACGGTGTTACCAAGTCTGACCGTAGTGTGATCATCGAAGCAATTCGGGAAATCCTATCTCGGGCAGGTGCGGAATCATTCGTCAGTGTCAGTGACGTCAGTGATTGGAAGTGTCATCCGCGTTCTCACGCTGGCCTCACTGGTTGGAATTCTGTCCAGTGGTATATCGAAACCGCGGCGGAATATTCAAGAGAGAATCAGATAGATACTGATGCTCTCCTGCTACTTCTACGTAATGAGCCGTGGCAAGAGAAGGAACACTACGACGTACTAGTTTCTTCTCGCGACTTCTACGCTCGGGATCTTAACTTCTGCTTTGGCAGTGGGATACACGAGTTTGGCATGGTTCTTTCTACTGCGAGGTTTCGCGGGGATCCTGAACGACTCACTACCGTTACAATGCATGAGATGGGACATGCCTTTGGCTTGATTCCATCTACTCGAACCAAAAACGTTACTAGTAGTCTAGGGCTGCACTGCACCAATCGGTGCATTATGAGGCAAGGGCTCACAAGTAGCGAATGGGAAGCGCATGCACGAGACCGAATTACGTACGGGCCGTTTTGCCAGCAATGCATAAACGATCTTCGTGGTTATTTTGCCCAGGCATAACATATGATAGGGGATCCAGTTGGGTCCCCTATATTACTTTGCTATTGGGAGATAACTTCAATTGGAGAATGTTTCTAACTCTCGTCACTACAGAGAGCCAAATAATAAGACCTTACGGCTGTAAGGTCTTATTATTTGTTTTACTCGAGAGGATTCGAAACCTGGTTCGACTGCGACGAGTGAGTGAGAATAATTGTGTTTACATAATTATTTGAGCGAACGAGGAAGCTGTATTGCGAAGCAATACTCTGCCTAAACCTTTTGAGCGAAGCGAAAGCAGAGTTAGTGCAGTGCTTCTTCGCCGCTTCACATCAAGAAGTGGTGAAAGGCGGAGAAAGCGAACGTTAGGAAACCCGGGGAGCCACGTAAAATCATCAGGTTAAACTGGTGATTTTTCGTATACTCAAACTTAAACTAACAGATCAAAAATGGTTCGAATCTAATCGGGATAAATAGCATAATCTCCACCCAAATCATGTTGACAAATCAGAGTAAATGTGCTACTGTACTCGATTGCATTGCAATAAGTGAGGATTCCAAATGGTTCAACCGATACGACCTGAGTTTGCCCCCTATGTTACAGCAAAAGATCCCCTTCCAAGGGCGATCGCTGCAGAGATACTTTCCAATATTGCCTGCTTGGGAGAAAGTGGAAACTATCCCGATGATATTCCGCCGTACTTGGTGGGACGGGCAATCGCGAGATTGGTAAGCAATTACCGAGCTTGCGACGGCCTGGATGAGGGAAAAATCTTTGCGGATTTCAATGAGGGACTTGCGATTGTTCCTCGATCCAGAGAGTATTTCTAACTCTGGTGAACTTGAGCCCGGTGACGAAAGTTGCCGGGTTCTTATTTGTCTAAACCTTAGAGTAATTGTTTCAGTTCTCTCTAAGTTAAACTGGTGACTATTCGTATACTTAAAATATAATCAACAGGTTATAAGTAGTTCGAATCTAATCTGGTCTGTTCATTCGTAAGAAGCTATCATTAGTGTATGTCTGAAGTAGAAAAACCAAAGAGGGATATGTAGAATGTTCCCTATGACGCTAACTGGCCACAGGTTTTTGAAAACCTTAGGGTAATCATTTTATATCAGCTTGGTGACTTAGGTACGAAAGTTGAGCATGTGGGTAGTACGGCGATTCCGGGTATGCCTGCCAAACCACGTATCGATCTTGATGTAGTTATTGTCTCAATGGCTCATTTCCCAGAAGTAGCAAAAAGGTTGAGTGCATTAGGCTATTACTCACAAGGTAATCTTGGTAGAGATGGTCGTGAGGCCTTTGGTCGTAGGGATGATTTGGTTCCATATGATTCAAAACAAACCACTTGGATGAAACATAATCTCTATGTTTGCTCAAAAGACAGTGCAGTATTGCGAGAGCACCTGATATTTCGTGACTACTTGCGAAATCATCCAGAAACAGCCAAAGAATATGCGGAGTTAAAGCAGTTACTAGTTGAGCGTGATCGACATAATCAAGACGCATATGTTGCTGGAAAAACTGTCTTTGTTCAAGAAGTCCTTAGAAAAGCGCAATGATTGAGGTATTCCAGCTTGATTGCCTATACTTTGTGTCCCTAATCTTTCCCTAATACATCTGTCCACTGTCCGCTAACAAATTTGTAACTTTCGAAGGGTTGGGAAGAAACAAAAAGAAGAACATACGGCTGTATGTTCTTCTTTTTGTTTCTTCGGGGGATGTGGGTCAATGGTTCGAATCCAGCTTGTTTTAATTAAATTGTTGCCTCAGTAGGATGAACGTAGTTCTCCTCAATATTATTCGTAAAATCAGTAAGTTCCGCGTCAGTCATAATCTTTACACCGAGCTCATCAGCAACTGACCGGATTAGCTGTTCTGCTTCGAACTGATCTTCTTTGCGAGTAGTTAGTACCTCAAGCTCCATATGGTAGCCCCAACTCTTGCTGAACTTCACAGCCAGTTCAACACCTTTGTACAGGTAGTTGTGACGTAGAATGGTTGGTTCAAGTAGATACTCATGCCCAAGCTCTTTAAATAACTTTACCGCAGTCTCAATATCATTTTCTGAGATGGGATATTCGATTTCCTCGAAAGAACTTCCCTGTCCGATTCTGGTAAGTTTCAACGTAACCTTGCCTGACCTCTTCGAGATATTGTGAGTAACTTTGAGTAGTTTTTCTGGCATTACAAAGAACCAGACACACTTATCATCCGAGCCCAAATCCTCCGCTTGTGCTTTAAGAAATACTAATAGGCTCTTATATTTCTCTTCTGATAACAGTGCGCGAAACTCAATTTCGTATGATTTTTCCATATTTAGAGCTTAGCAGTTTCTTGCTACAGTAAAAGCATGAAAGAAATCACATTCATCACAGGCAATAAAGCAAAAGCAGAGCAGTTGGCATTTCACCTCCACATGCCAATAACGCATCACAAGCTTGATTTGGTTGAAATCCAATCACTTGATTTAGAAGAAGTTGTACGAGATAAGGCTGAGCGTGCGTACTCAATTTTAAAAGCGCCAGTTCTAGTAGAAGATACGAGTCTAACTTTTCACGCTCTGGGTGCCTTACCGGGCCCACTGATCAAATGGTTCCTTACTGAACTTAAAAACGAGGGCTTGGTGCAACTGTTAGATGGTAAAGATAGATCTGCTCTGGCAGAAGTAAAGTTTGGCTACCATGATGGCAACGAATGCCACATTTTCACTGGTTCGATGAAAGGAAGTATTGCTGAGGTACCTCGA
>CAILIB010000025.1 GCA_903834195.1 uncultured Candidatus Berkelbacteria bacterium
GAACTTCAATCATTGGAACTCCACCTTCAGTACGGACAACAAAAGTGCTTGGGATCGCTGTGAGTAAACTCGGTACAAAACTAAAACTTATATGATGCTCCAAACAGTAATTACGAATTCTAATCAACTCATCAACGCTATACTGTTCATTCACAACTAGTAATTCGTCTAAGTGCGTATTACCAATACTCTTAAGAACTTCATCAAGGTTTCCACCTTTAGAACGAAAGGCGATTGTATACGTCTGTCCATGAGTTTCAGTAAGGGCATGTTCAACATCATGTGCAGTAGTACTTGAACCGATAATACCAACCTGAATAACTCCAATACCTACCCGATGAAGTAACTGCTGCATCATTAATACTGCTTGACGAACGAGTACAACGAATAGAATCCCAAGTACCCAGCTTAATAAGACACTCAACCTCGGTAAGAAAAAGTCTCGTTTAAGCAGGAATAATAGCAAGATAAAAAACTGTCCTGCTGAAACCCCAAAAACAATCTGAACAAATCGGCGCCAAAAACGTGTAGTTGATCGTAATGCATACAAGCCACTACCAGCAAAAATAAGTAGCATTACCGGCAGAATGTACCAAATATAGTGTAAGTACTGACTAAGAGGCAGCAATTCGGCTTGTGGCGTGTACGAAAGACGGGTTGTGAGGTTACCAAGTAAGTCAGCCGAGAAAACATATGAATCACGGATGTAGTACGACACCACAAAAGCAGCGAGTAACGCACAAAAATCTAACGGAATGAGCGCAACTGAAAAATATATTTCTGATCGTTTCATACTTTTACAAGACTAGCACAACCTGAGGGCACAAAAAAGGAGCCCGGCCAACCGGACTCCATTTTTTTGTACTAGGCTACTGGTGCCTTTTTGAGCAGAAGGAGACCAGTACGTTGGTTTTCGGAAACCATGTAACCATCTGGTACTGCGTCAATTGCGCATGTAGGATCTACCTTACGAGCGAAGTAGAAGATAGTCTGTACGCGACCACCTTTTAAAGTCACTTTACGTGAGTGTAGGAAGTACTCCTGTCCACGTGTGTTAGCTTGAGAATAAGCCACTGGGCTCCTGTTCTTCCGTGATTACGGAATTGATTAGTTATTTAGTAAACTGGCTCTAGTATTGCGAAACCCTCTTTACCCTGTCAACACTTTACAGGTTGAATCCAGATAAGCGCGTATTTATTCACGCTAGGGTAGCCTATTATTTTATAATCTTACGAACGATCATATCCTTCAGGCTGACAGTAAATATACTCGTCCGAGTGATGTTTTGGCTGGCCAATTACCTCGGCAGTCATGTCTGGATGTTTGTGAAGTAGGTGTTGCATTTGGTCCATATGCAACAAACCTGCCTGAGGTCCTACAAACTGAATAACTGAACTTGCTTCAGCTTGACCCCAACGAAGCGCCTCACTAAGCGGCTTACCGTGTGCTAGAGCAGAAACAAAGGCAGATGAGAAACTATCCCCTGCCCCAGTTGCTTCATTACGTGGAGCATCTTTGATAATGCCCATGTAAAGGTACTCTTTGCCATCAGAACAGTAAGCACCTTTTGTACCGTCGGTAATGAGAACAATTTGAGGTCCTAATTCTCGAATTCCATCAAGGAGTGACCTAAAGTCATCTGTTGCAGGACGATTCAAATACAACTCAGCCTCTTCTTTATTCACGAGAAAAATCTTAGTACTTTGAAGAAGATCTTTTGTATTTTCTGCACCATACTTTAACTGGAAGGTTCCAGGTTGATAACAAAGGTTAACATCATTCTCCTTCACGTATGAAATAAGATCAGGGAATATTTTTTCAAAACCTTCACCCATTGATGAAAGATATACCCACTTTGCTGGAGCAAGTTTAGGTAGGGCGAAATGTCGATGTACGTGGTAAATCAGAATTGTTCGCTCACCATGCAAATTTAAAACTGTATTAAAGTTTGATTCAAGATCTTGATCAGTGACTATATAATCTGTTGCAACGTGATTTTTTTTGAACTCATCAATAATGCGCACACCTTGCTGATCACCACCTACATGAGAGTAAATGGCGCACTTATATCCAAAACGAGCAAAAGCAATAGCTGCATTTGCCGAATTTCCACCGACCGTATCATGCTTAGCATGTACAGGAATTTTGTCTGCATACGTAAAACAAATTTGCGCAGCTTCCTTGCGATGAAACGTATGTAAATGGGCAGTTTCATCTGTCATTTCAAGAAATACATCCTGCATTGTGTCGCCAATCGAAATAAACTCAAACATACATTACCTTAGTTGTTTATGAATTTTTAAAATATTATGAACTGCTTCAGCAGCTGCAATACGAGCAAAGCGCTCATACTGAACCGGGTACAATGCCGAACGATTACGAAGTCCAGTTCGTAATCCTGCCGTGAATGCACTTTCAACACTTCCTCGCACAACATAGCCAGACAAGCCTGTACGTAGCGAATTTCCCAATACACGCGGTGTAAGTTCGTCAGCTTCTAAAAATGTAGCCAATCGCCCTTTACGTCCCAAATGAAGACATAGTTCACGTAAGAATGTTGAATTTACACTCCCTAGTTCGGTTAAAATAATTGCTGCAATGCCAGTAGCATCTAAATCAGATGGAATTGGGTCGGTTACCTGCCACTCAACCAGGCATGACACTCCTCGTGCAGCTGCCATGGCTGATAGCTCTATAAGCCCAGCAATACGTTCATCTTTTGAGAAAACAGAACTCGTAACACAAATTCCTCCAACTCCTACCGAAAGTGCGAGATGAACCTCCTCAAGAGAGGTACATTCAGCTACAACAATAACTGGCTGTGACGAGGAGGCAGCACGTGTAAGTGCGGCAAAAACTAGGTACATAGACCCTTTGCAGAGAATAACGAGCTCAGTTTTTTCCAACTCAGCAGTATGAACCGCGATATCAATGGTGGCAAATTGCTGAACTTCAATAATCGCTAACGGAGTTTTCCGTCGCTTATTTCGCGCAATGTACGTAGGCAAAGTTGCCAGCATGTATTACTTTCGTTTTAAAACAGCTTTTGCTGCAGCAATAATATTCTTACTGCGCAATCCATACGCGTCCATCAACTCTGAAGGGGTGCCTGATTCAC
>CAILIB010000026.1 GCA_903834195.1 uncultured Candidatus Berkelbacteria bacterium
CCGATCTGCATATTAAAAAACTCTAGATTCTCTTGAGGGGGATGGAGTAGGTTGAAAATAATCAATCCTACCCCAAGAGAATTCGGTGTCATGGTACAATCGGCGCGGTAAACACCTTTTGTTTAGGAGTAAATGTTCTGGACGGAGTGACGTGCCAGAAGGCTCACAGAAGAGCTAAAACCCCAATTCCATCCTTTATCAGACAGCCGTCGCACAAGGTTAATGGTGCAAATCCGAGGATTGAAACCGGAACCATGACGTTATGATTGTATCATAATATTCGTTAATCTCAAGGAGAGTGTAACAAAAAATAGGCTCTGTAAGCCTATAGTTTGCACGGCGTTCCAACTCTCGGGAGGTATCAGTTAATTTAGAAAAATTATCCGCTCTCAGAGCTTATAAAAATTTGGTTGACCTATGGGAAAAAACTTGCAACACCTTCTTTGAGTATGTGTTTGAGTGGTTGCCAATGTTGAGGCAGATATATAGGGAAATTGATGCTTATGTTATCTAGTCGGGCTAAGGTACCGCATTTATATATGTATAAATTATCTGATTAGCTATACTAAACTTATGAAATTCGAATCAAATATTTACTACCAAGCACCAACCGATAGAGAAGGTGGGCCACCAAATGACCCAGCTAAGAGTGAACAGCCGGTGCAACAACCGGAATTACTGGATGAGTTTGAGGTACCGGTAGCTGCACAAGATGAAAAAACAGCGGCATTCCAAGATGGGCAACCGTTATCTCCAGAGAACTTACGGTCGCTTGAGGTTGCTAACGAGAAGTTGGCCAAATTAATGCAAGAGAACTTCTTAGAGTACGGAGTGCGTTTCGTTAGTGAAGAAGAATATATGGCCATTATTCAGGGTCAGCGTCTTGATGGAACTAAAGAAATCTACGTTCCAAATGCAAACTTGATTTATGATCAGCTTGATTCACCTGATTACGATCCGAGGAGAAGCAATAAGACAATCTCTTTTACCAAATTTGTGCAAAAGGGCTACGGTCAGTGGCCGTTTGCCGCCGCTGACATGACGGATTGGGAGTACTCAGTACAAGGGTTAAAAACAGAAATAGAGCTACTATGGGAATTTAGGAATGCTCACAAAAATGCGAAAAAAATGGAAAACGACGATAAACGAAGTATTAGAGAGAAGACAATAAGTGAGTTTGACAAAAAGATTAAATCAGAACATGGTGCTGGCTTAAGAGGCGGCCCTAAGGACCTTCTTGAAGAGTTAGTTGAATGGGATACTCTGCCAACTCTTATGGATTCATTAACTCAAATGACCAATCCTGAGTTGGTTGAATCTATAGACGAAATTATTCGTACCGAGATAACAAAATATCGTGGAGGTGATGACCTTATATACGAACTTGAGCAAAATATTCAGACTAGTATTAGCGAAAATTAGGCAATATTTCTGAAGATCCAAACTATCAAAAATTGCTCAAGAAGATCATTAGTATCCGGACGTTAAGACTAGATGAGCGCCTATCAAGTGTTGCATTAGACACTCTGCGTCAATATCAAAGCGATCCAAACTTTTTAGAGAGCCGTGAAAATTTGAGAAAGTTGATAAGTGCATTTGCAAGTGACGAAACAACACTGGGTGCTTATGGTGTTTCATATTGGGGTACCAAGGGTGCGCAATATAAAATGGCGCTCATCTATGGCAAAGCAGCGTTTACTAAACATGGCCGTGCAAATCCAGTTAATAGTCCTCACTGGATGTTAATTTCTCAAGAACCTACCACGAACTATGAACCATCTAACGAGTTGTTAGGGGTCATCTGTTTGTTAGGTGATAAGGAGCAATACCGTGAGATTTCTGAAATTGCGTCAAACGCAGGAGAATGGTCCACACCAGTTTTCGACAGTAACGGGACTGTTCGTTACCCTTTGCAAAAGACAAAAGAAGATCAAATAGTGAGTGAAATTGATAACAAAAAATAGGCTCTGATAGCCTATTGATTGCACTTGGTTCAACTCTCGAGACCTAGCGGCCAATTTGGTAAAAATTAACCGCTCTCAGAGCCATAAAAATTTGGTGGACCTATGGGAAAAAACTTGCAACACCTTCTTTGACTTTATGTTTGAATGGTTGCCGATGCTGAGGCAGATTTATGAGGAGGTTGATATTCGGGTGAATCGATCGGATTAACTCTTTAGTTTTAAATACGTAACGATATATGGCGTTTTTTCATCATTAGCCATCTGATACTGCTGAACAATTTCTAAATTAGTACCGATAATGTACTGAGGAACACTTACTTCGTTGAAATAGTTGAAGTAATTTTCAACAGGATCACCGTATCGACTTGTCTCTTTAATAACTTCTCCTTGCCCGTATTTGTTAATACAACAAAACGTGCCGGATGGACTGAGATATTTGCTTGCATTACAGAATGTGGCAACTAGTTCGTCTGGGGTTAGATGATGTAGCGTGCCTCTGGCCCAAATACCATCAGCAGATTTTTGATGAATATATGTCGGAATTTCTGTTTGGATGAATGTTGTGTTGGGAGTAGCTTTCTCGTTTGCAAGTCGAATCATTTCGGAAGAAAAATCGATACCAGTTACATTTGCTCTCTCTATGTGTTCAGCTAACCATGATGTCTCATTACCGGCACCGCATCCTAGTTCAACAATTTCTGCAGACTGAGGCATAAATGTTGCAAACTCCTCAAGACTTTTTTGCCAAGTCATGCGTTGAGTCATTTCCTTAGAGTAGATTTCAGCAATCTTATCGTACGTTTCTTTGTTGGGATTTTTCATAGTGGTGATATAGAAACTGGTTACTTCTATATTACACAAAAAGACCCTTTCAGGTCTTATGTTCAACTCGCGGAACCTATCGGCTAATTTACGAAAAATTATCAGCTCTAGAAGCCTATAAATATTTGGTGGACCTATGGGAAAAAACTTGCAACACCTTCTTTGATTTGATGTTTGAGTGGTTGCCGGTGTTGAGACAAGTTTATGAGGAAGTGGCTATTCGGGAGAATCTGTCCGGATAATAATCGGTGAATTTCAATCGTCCTTAACAACTCTTTTCTCGGTCTTAACTTGCCCTTTAAAAGGAAAAGACCCAGCATCTAGGACGCTGAGCCTTCCGAATTCTTTGGGCCTTTCGGCCCATGTCTGAGATTCATTACCATCCTCATCAGACTCGTTCTCACTGACTGACACAATCAGCTTCACTGTCGCTCACCAGCGCTTAACAACAAATGCCGTATTTAGGGAAACCCTAACGATAAGTGTGCCAAGGCCCAATTTGTTCCCGAGAGCTTTCCTAGCGTGCTAGACAAGTTCATGGATCGAGGGTAAGTAGGTGGCGGTTGAAAGAACAATTCCTCAATCAACTGCGAAATATTATCACAGAAGATGATTCCTGTCAAGAGTTAAGAGGCTCTAGGAGCAATTTAACAAGTGATTCCAGGTTACAAAAAAGACCCATGCGGATCTTTGGTGTTCCAAATCAGGAAAAGGTATGGTCGAATTATTAGCTCTAGTAGCCTATAAAAATTTGGTGGACCTATGGGAAAAAACTTGGAACACCTTCTTTGATTATATGTTTAAGTGGTTGCCGGTATTGAGGCAAATATATGAAGAAGTGGATATTCGGGTGAACCGGTCAGGTTAAAATAACACCTAGAGTTACCGATATAATTCCCGATATATGCTATAATAACTATATGGAAACACCCCACTATACCGTCACCCCCAAAGCGCTCGATCTTGTTGCTAAAATTGCTGAAAAAGTAGGTGAGTTACAGGGTTCAGGAGAATATGCTCGAAATTTAAGACTTAGGAAAGTGAATCGCCTACGGTCTATTCAGTCATCTTTGGCTATTGAAAACAATTCGCTCTCTCTTGATGAGGTAACTGACATTGTGCAAGGAAAACGGGTATTGGGAAAACCGCAAGAGATTCAGGAGGTTAAGAATGCGTATGCGGCCTATGAACACCTACCAGAGTACAATCCGTATAATGTAGATGATTTTCTCAAGGCACATGGGTATTTAACTGCGCAACTTGTGGATAATGCTGGAAGGTTCAGATCAAAAGGCGTTGGCGTATTTTCAAATGGTGAACTCATTCATGCGGGGGCTAAAGCTGAATTTGTGCCAAAACTAGTTTCTGACCTACTCACCTGGGCTGGTGAGTCAGATGTACACCCCCTGATTAAGAGTTCTATCATTCATTTTGAAATTGAATTTATCCATCCTTTCTTGGATGGAAATGGCAGAATGGGGCGATTGTGGCAGACGTTGGTTCTCTCACAATGGAATGAGCTTTTTGCCTGGATCCCAATTGAAACGGTGGTGTATGAAAATCAGCAGGGATACTATGATGCCCTGCAGGTAGCTGGTAAATCTGCTGATTCAGGAATATTTATAGAATTTATGCTAAGCGCGGTACATCAGGCACTTGAAGCACTGCCGGTACATACGATTACCGATATATTTCCCGATTTACATACCGATATGTTGTCGAAGACCGAGCTAGACTTTCTTGAACAAATTTCCGGGTATGTTGATAAATATGGTGAGATTACCAATTATCGTGCACAGGTTCTGACGAATAGATCAGCAGATAGTATTAAAAAGCTACTAGCACGCCTTACTGAGTTAGAGGTTTTTGCTGCAGTTGGAGAGAATAAGGGGAGAAAATACGTGATTCGGAAATAGGACCCTACGGTTTGAGCAAATAGAAGGTACACAAAAAAGACCCTTTCGGATCTTAGGTGTTCCAAATCGGAAAAAGGTATGGTTTAATTATTCGCTCTAGTAGCCTATAAAAATTTGGTGGACCTATGGGAAAAAACTTGGAACACCTTCTTTGCGTATATGTTTGAATGGTTGCCGGTATTGAGGCGGATTTATGAGGAAGTTGATGTTCGAGTGAATTTGTCAGGCTAAGATTTAATACTCATTGAAGATATCGGACATTAAAGAATCCCCACCAAGCAAAGCCTGGCAGGGAGATTGATCGAAAAGCGAGCTACTTCGATCTTGTGAATGCTGCTCAAGGTCAGGAAATATACTCTTCTCCTGAACTTCCAACAGAGTCAAGGAAAACTTCTAGAGAAAGCTTTCGCATATGTCCTCTTTTGATACCTCCTCGAATCCGGGTGATAGCGTCGATAGTGATTTCCCCATCAAGTCTCTTGATTGCTTCTATCTCCTGTTTAATCGAGCCGGAGTCTTGCGAACTTTCCGCAACGAACTGGCAACGTGTTGCTGCTGAGCGCTCTGGAGTAAAGTCATCGCTGTAGTAAATCCGATAGTGAGTTGAGGTTCTCCCTATTAGAACTATGGTAGCCATTGGCTCTGCCAGATCAAGAGAATCTAGCGGTCTGCAAGCAATGTAGTCGAGTCCTTCTACCATCTCTTGTAAACGAGTTAGATCTTGGGACTTCGTCTCGTCAAGGCTATGAAAGAACGCGGGTGCATCGGCGATATTTCGACCGAGTGTTTCAAGAAACGATTGCCAATTGGCCATTATATTTCTCCCACCGTATAGGTGTTTCAGACAGGGTTTGGGGTATACCCAAACGTCAGGACGAACAGGTTACTTTTAACATTTTAAGGGTTTCGTGTCAATTGTTATGTATCAAAAAATAGGCTCTGTAAGCCTATAGATTGCACTTTGTTCAACTCTCGAGACCTCTCGGCTAATTTGGTAAAAATAAGCCACTCTCAGAGCCATAAAAATTTGGTGGACCTATGGGAAAAAACTTGGAACACCTTCTTTGACTATATGTTTGAGTGGTTGCCGGTATTGAGGCAGATATATGAGGAGATCGATATTCGGGTGAATAGGTCAGATTAATCAGTATTAATAAATTGAACTTTAAAATTATGTATTAAAAATGCCCTGTCTGTACGAATGAGTACTGACAGGGCGAAACGGTGCTTATGAAGCAGCGGCTAATCCAAGGAAAGCCCGGCTTGCATTGACTTCGGCACAGCTGATGCTGCCGCCGTATATCCTTGGGCTGAAGTGGAGTAATCCTGCCTCAGGCATGGTCGGTTCTATGCTGGCCACAAAGTCATAAATGCCGATACTCTTAGCGTTGGTAACCTTTTCGGAGCCGTATTCAACCTTTAGTCTTTCAACGAGGTTGCGAGAAGCTCGTTCGAGAGAATAACCTCCCGGGCAAACACCCAGGTCAAATGCTTGTAGAGTGCCATCTTCCCAAGTAACGATGGCGTAGCAACAAAGGTCGGGCAGGTTCTTAAGGGTTTTCGAATCTCCCTGTAAATACCCTGCGATTTGAGGTGCAATCCCAGTTACGTTTGCAGAATTGGATTGACTGCAGAGGATCACCTTTCCACACAAGATGGAAATAAGTAAATCCGCTTGATTACCATACTTTGGGAACAAGGCAGAATGGATGTCTCTAGCAAGATCTGAGTTAGCACGCATGGTTGTGCGGCCGCTGGAATTGCGAGAGAGGTTAGCGTTGACAGTCTGGTGTTTTTGACCGGTCTGTTCGCTAACTAATTTGGCGAGGTAGGAGAGGTTTTTAAAGCCATTGGCATCACACCACTTTGTAACCTCTTCCTTTCGGGTATTATCTTTTGTTTTATTCATGTATGACTCGCGTCAGAAAGCAGTTCTGACCAATAACCTCGTTCTGTCAAAGAACGATCGCACTATATCTTATAATTAACGCTAAATCAAGGAGGTGAAGATGGTTTTCAGGTTAATACTTAACAAAAAATAGGCTCTGTAAGCCTATAGTTTGCACTCGGTTCAACTCTCGGGAGGTATCGGCTAATTTACGAAAAATTAACCGCTCTCAGAGCCATAAAAATTTGGTGGACCTTAGGAGATTCGAACTCCTGACCCCTTCCATGCCATGGAAGTGCTCTACCAACTGAGCTAAAGGCCCACGAATTGCTAACCCATACTAGCGTCTTTCCAACCTGGAGTAAACTATCTTACTCAGAAAAGTGTACGTCTTCCAAACTTAAATAGGGGATACGGTCCAATGTTTCAATTTCAGCAGGTTTCTGCCCGGCTAATATACCAAAGTGCGCAGCTAATCCGATCATAGCTGCGTTATCTGTACATAGCTTTTGGTTAGCTGGGACAACCAATTCCAAATCGTGCTTTTTTAAAATAGCACGTAGATGAGCCCTCAAACGAACATTCGCTGAAACGCCACCGGCCAATGCAACTTGCTGCACCTCGGGGTACATCGAAAGTGCCAGCGTAACTTTTCTCAGTAACGATTCTTGGGCAACATACTCAAAACAGGCACAAATATCAGCAATATTTTTACGAGATAATGGACCTTCAGCCGAAACTTCACCAATCAGAAGACGTACTGCATTCTTTAAACCAGAATAACTCAGGTTTAAATCACCACTTCGTAACATTGGTACTGGCAGTGCATAGGCAGCACTATCTCCTTCCAAAGCCAATTTTGCTACAAGTTTTCCACCTGGATATCCAAGTCCAAGCATGCGCGCCACTTTGTCATACGCTTCACCAAGCGAATCATCGAGAGTTTGACCAATAATCTGATACTCTCCAAATGAGCGAGTATACACAAGCTCACTATGCCCACCAGAAACGAGCACAGCTAACATTGGAAACTTCGCGACATTCTTGGAGAAACAGCTAGAAATGTGACCCATCATATGATTCACAGCATACAATGGCAACCCATGTTCCACTGCAAGCAACTTGGCTTTTTC
Source organism: uncultured Candidatus Berkelbacteria bacterium (assembly GCA_903834195.1). GTDB lineage: Bacteria > Patescibacteriota > UBA1384 > CAILIB01 > CAILIB01 > CAILIB01. The sequence continues at coordinate 7,724 of CAILIB010000026.1, forward strand.
CACCCCAACTTGTAATGCAGGAGCCAAACCTGGCCCATATGTTACCGCAATTGCGTCAATTCCTGAAAAATCAGTTTGTGCACGGGACAAAGCCTCAGAAATAACCGAGTCAATTCGCTCTTTATGGAGTCGTTGTGCCAAAAAGGGTACTACTCCACCAAACTTCTTGTGATACCGCACCTGGGATGAAATAACATTACAAAGTATTTTCTGCCCATTCAAAATAGCTACTGAGGTCTCATCGGTACTCGTATCAATGGCAAGAATAATCATAGGGCAACCATCTTAATTGCACGATCATTTCCTTCGCCACTAAATTGTAATCGTACTACCACAATTTCATCACCTCGCTGTTTCAAGTACGTTAAAACCGGAGCCGGCCACTCAATTACTAGAACAGATTTTGGAACTAAGTACTCTTGTAGCCCAATTTCCTCGGGTTGAGCTTCAGATGCCCGCCAGCAATCCATGTGGACAAAAGCCACTGGGGATTCGGCAATACTTCCACTATATTCTTTAACTAAGCTATAGGTAGGGGAATTCACAATTTGAGTAACACTCAAAGCGCGTGCCACACCTTTGGCAAAGTGAGTTTTTCCCATACCCATTTCGCCTTCTAGAGCAAAAACAAGTGGTTTTTCCGATACTACATGACTATACTGCTTCATTAATTGAGAGGCCAACTTAAGGGTATCTTCCTCACATGTACTAATGAACGTTTTTGAAACCTCTGACACCAACTCACCAGCTCGCACAACTTCTTGCACCTGCCCAGTTGTATCTATGACAGTAGACGGTTCACGGCGAGGAAGATCACCAGCATCAATAATTAAATCGATTAGTTCTCGCTGGCGCTCAGAGAATTGTTCCAACAAAGCATCAACTTTATATGGTCGAGCAGCCCCCGACGGGTTAGCTGATGTGCTCGTAATCGGCTTGTTGAATTCTACAATCATCGAAGCCACAAAGGGATGGCTGGAAATGCGCACTCCAAGTGTTCCAAGCTCTGAAACAAGTCGCTGATCTACTACTCCTAAATCCTTACTTACTATGGTAACAGGACCAGGTAAAAAGGCTCGGTAGGCAGTCTTGGCCATATCTGTAAGTTCTACATACTGCTCTGCCATTTTTTGATCAGACATTAAACAGGAAATTGCTTTACCAGCTGGACGGTTTTTAAATTTTAGCAATTTAGTTACTGCTTCAGGATTTTGTGCGTCAACTCCAACTCCGTACATGGTTTCGGTAGGGTACACAACAAGCCCACCTGCAGCGAGTACTTCTGCGGCACGTCGGACAACTTCTTGAGTATTGTGTTCGAGTCGGATTCGTTCCATATATGATTTGTGCGGTAGTACTGTAACAGATTTGACGGGAAATAGCATCAGGTGAAAAGTTCTGCTAGATTGTCTGGGAGGTAAATTAACACATGGACATTCTTATAGTTGTTCCCGGCTTCGCAGGCTGCCCAGTCCTGCGTGTACCAGCATTTCTAACCACACTCGAAGAAATACAGAGCTTTGACCAAGCAATGACGCTACCAGCTAACGCAGATATGCTTACTCCGATCGGAATAGGTGAGCATGCTAGTCTACTAGGCTATGTAGCCCAGTACAAGACGTTACGGAAGCCTCTACAGATCAGTAGAGCGCAGTCAACATCTCAGAACCTCATTACCATCGTTCTATGCTCTGAGCTATCGATCGATGGAGGAACACACCAACTCTATGGTGGTTCCCTTCCATCTAGTAATCTGCGACCTTCAGGGATTCTCTCAGATATACACGATATCAGAGGCTGCATAGACGACGAGTTGCTAGCAACTCCATTCATCGCACTACGTAGAGCAAAGTGGGTAGCGGGAGATGTTGGTAAGACAGATAACCTGGTGGTCGGCGATCGAGTAGGTGCAGCAATGCAATTCAAATCGATTGTCAAAGACCTTGCGGAAGAAATCGAGAACTATGTCAAAAAACCTGATCAAAGGCTTTTTGAAGACAACGTTTTTATCGCTGCACGGTGTGGCGACACGACCCAAGCCCTCCTAATTAGTGGAACACAAGTAACACCCTCAGAACTTTGCAGCCACTTTGGCAAATGAGTTCGTAACCGGCTGAGAGAATAACAACTCTCAGCCACTGATCAAAATTCATAATTGTTTATGGGTTTTGATCAGTAACATATGGAGCGGGGAGAGACGACACTTACGTTCTCCACCTTCCACCGCTTCGCGACATGGAACGGTGCAGAACCGTTGCGCTAACTTCCCTCTCGCTTCGCGAGTAAGGTAGTGGCGTGTATCGCTTCGCGATACAGCTTCCTCGTTCGCTCGAATAATTGTGTAAACACAATTATTCTCACTCACTCGTCGCAGTCGAACTCTGAGTTCTCATCTCTTCCAAGTGTAGAACCACTAAAATACCCTTCGTTTGAGTAAGAATGAATTTCCTCCACTATCATGTAAGTAAAGCTTTTACGCTTCTGATCATAAGACAGTGTATGTCATTTGACATATGCCCGTCATTCCTTTAATTGTTATACAATAGTGCTACACACATAAGTGGGCGAATACAATGAAGCAAACTCCAACAAAAAGCGTCCCAAAAAAGCGCACCACAGCTAAGGTAAGTCGTATGATCAAATTGGTCAGACCTGATCGCGAAAAGTTTATTCGCGCAGTTCGAGGTGTAGTCAAAGAAAATAGAGACATTCTTCTTGAGCTTCGACGTCGATAAAGACCTTAACGAAATAGCATTTCCATCGATAGAGGACGTCGAAGAAGTTTGTTATCCAATTGCCTGCGAAGTCTTTATTGAGGAAGACTATCGCATGCCAGGATTACGTGGGTGGAACAAGGATAGGATGGAAGCTGCACTTGGAGCTGCGAAGAATATTCCAGATCAAACAATAGCTTCCCTAGGTGCACACCTCGCATACTACACAACAAAAGGTCATGCTTTCCTTGACGGAAATAAGCGGATGACTCTTGTTATTCTCTATTCTTTTCTGGCGGTGAATGATTTTGAAATGAAGGCTCCGATTCCAGTAATGGAAGTTGTTCAATTTATCGAAAGAGTTACCGCCTCAAAATCCGAAGAAAAGGACATTATAATCAAAGAAATTGAAAACTGGATCATCGAACACTTCATTTCTAGTAATGCAGACGATTAACGCCTACTGAGAATGAATGAAATCAATAATACCTTCTGGTGGCGGAACTACACCATTGGAGGTGATGCAATTATCAATTCGATCACTATCTAAGTAAACCTTTAAAGCTGTACCATTGCCACTACTGTCAGGAAAACGTACATAGTTACGGCCACAATAGATTCTTAGCCCGCCAGGTACATGCAGCAAAATGGTATCCAAGAATTCGAATGTAAATATACCTAACACCAAGAAAGTTACCCCTGTAATAGCAAGTAATTGACGCCGAGAAAACCTTTTCTTTATAGTTTCAGTAGGGGTAAATTGCATTTGTATTAGACTACGTCATTCTTATACACTCTTCAACTGAAGTCTATCATAATAGCGACTTATCATATTGTTAGAGGCTACGAAAAAAATTTAGTCGAAGTTTAAGTAAAACATACCGGACGGTCAAAAGCTCTATACTAATGGATGTGTTCAGTTGTTTTAGTAATATTTACAGGACGGGAGAGAAGACGCTCACTTTCTGAACCTTTCACTACGTATTGAAGCGGTTCAGAAGTGTTGCGCTAACCCCGCTCTTTTCCTTCGGAAAAGTAATGTACAGGCGTGGTCGAACTCTGAGTTCTCATCTCTTCCAAGTGTAGAACCACTAAAATACCCACTTTTGTTACCTCCGCAGCCCTATTCTATTCAAGGGCGAGGACCAGTAACAAAAGTGGGTATTTTAGTGGTACCGCGGGAGAGAATCGAACTCTCACTCCGATGAAGGAAACGGATTTTGAGTCCGTCGCGTCTACCGTTCCGCCACCGCGGCACATCTAAAGAGGTGCGTAGCTATAGTAGCAGTTTAACGTCTCTTTTCCAACACGCTGTAGTACGTATCCAACGTTTGCTCAGCACACTTGGTCCAAGAAAACTTACGTAAGTGCTTTTCAACCTTCTTTAAGTAGGCAAGATTATCAAACGACGTCACAACTTCAGTCATTCTTTTGGCGAGAGCCGCTGAATCACGAACTGGAAAGTACAGTGCTGCATCACCACCAATTTCAGGGAGCGATGTTGCATCAGAAGCAATTACAACTGTCTGATACATCATTCCTTCCAAAACCGGAAGGCCAAACCCTTCGTACTCAGATGGCACTACAAGCGCTGTTGCATAGTGGAATACCGCTGGTAGCAGCTCTTCAGGTACAAAACCTGGTGCGATAATATCAGAAGCAAATGGGGAAGAAATTAAACGCTCCCGGATTTCATCACTTACCACAGTCTGTGATCCACAAAGCAAAAGCTTATGCGGCAACTTAGTCTTTTCTTTGAAATCAGTAAACGCGTCAATCAATGTTACGAGACCCTTGTGTGGGCGCCAGTCACTTACATATAAGAAGTACGGGTCAGAAGTACCAATATACTTTCGCACCGCATCCTTAGCCCCAGGTAGCAACTGTATTGCTTGAGGCATTCCTTCGTAAATCACATTCATCTTAGCGTGCGAGAGAGACATAGTACGCTCGGCATCTTGGGCTGTATATTCAGAAATTGCAATCACTTTTTTTGCTGCTTTTAACGCATGCGACATCGTAACTTTAAACCCTGTTGAACGAACGAATGCCTTCACTGGTGATTCAGGCTTTCGAAAATGTAAGAGAGTCAAATCATGAAGTGTTGTTACAAACGGCTTCGTGTACAGGATCGGGTGGTTAAACTGAAGAAAGTGCACCAAATCAAGTTTATGCGCATAGAGGGTACGAAGAAATTCAGTCTGTTCTTTAAGAGTATAGTGTGCAGCCTTAACCACAACCGGATGAACATTCGGCTGAGAAATCGTCCATTCAGCTATATCAGCCTCGGTTAAAAAAACGAAATACTCGTTCTGATGATCAATTGTAAAAATATGAGAAAGCAATTCGCGAGTATATCGACCCACTCCAGCGGCTGATTTACGATAAAAACGAGCATCGATTCCTATACGGTACGTACGTTGTGTATTCATATGTATATCTAGTGTAGCAAAAAATTACTCTGAATAAACCTTGACAAATTGGCCATTTAATGCTATGTTAATGCGTATTTATATAGACTTTATGCACTACCAGATTTCCGAATCAGACATCCGCGCATTCATGCAAGTCGCACCACAACCGTGGAAGCGATTTCTTAATGTGTTTGTCGTGCTTATTCTATTAACTGTTGTGGCATGGGGAGCTCAATCATTGGTAATACCTCGAGAAACTGCTACTGCACTTTCTCCCGATTCTCCTATTGCAACACCATTTCCAACCAAAACACCTACTTCAACTCCAACAGGTGCACCTGGTATTATCGCACCAACTCCGGTACCAGCCACACCTACCCCATTACCTGTTACGATTCCAAAGAATACTTTCTTCTCTTCGGATTTAGGTATTTCTGCACCTATTACATGGCAAATCGCTACTGATCAACAAACAATGAATACTGGACTGAGCAAAGGATTAATTAATCTTGCAGGTACTGCTGTTCCTGGTCAAAAAGGTGTAGTTTCTCTGGCGGGCCATAGTTCAAATATCATTTGGGCTCACGGCAACTATAACGGTGTATTTTCACCCTTAGAAAAGGCGAAGGTTGGCCAAATCTACGAAGTTAACTATAACGACGTCATGTACCGCTATGAAGTAGTGCGTACATTTGAAGTCCAGCCAGATGATGTTTCAGTACTTTCATCTGATACTTTTACTGGGCTACATTTAATTACATGTACTCCACTCGGTACAAGTCTTCGACGTTTAATCGTAGAGGCTAAACAGGTATTTCCAGACCCAAGTCTAAATACTGACTTCTCTGCGGGTACAATTAGCGGACAGCTTCCAAGCGGTCAATAAACGAAATTGGATCGTACAGGTCAACTGCTTTTATTTGAAGTTTATCTGAATATACAAGAATCCGACCTCCATCAGTAAACATGTATGAAACTGGCTGAGTGGTATTAAATGTCATTAAACTCTGCGTCGTATCAGATGCAAGATCATACATGACAAGTTCCTTACCCGACTGGTACACCACATGAGCTCGATCAGTATACCAACGTGCTGAGACTATATCCTGAGAAGTGCTCGTCACATATTCACCATCAACAAATAGTTGATTGCCGTTACTAATTTCAATACCTGAGGTTGATTCTTTATGATCATCTAACTCTGGGATTGTTAAATTATTCGGCACTGTAATAGGGTGGGGAATCTTATATACAAGCAAAAGCGTTCGAAATGAGGTTCGACGATTTTTCTCAACAACTACATCTTTTTCCCACTCCTGATACCCCGGTGCTGAGATACGAAGCGTATACGAACCTGGAAAGACCCAGTTTAAACGAAAAGGAAACGTGCCTTGCTGTTCAACATTATTAATAAAGATGTGGAATGGAAGGCCATTTTCAGGTCCAGAAAGTTCAATCAGACCTGTCTGTTGAATTGTTCCAGCTGCCCAGTTTATCCTGTACCCTAAGCAACTTGGAATTGCTATAGATGCTATAACAAAAAAAAGGATAAAATTGACCATCGTCTGAATAAAACGAGGCCAGGCAATACCGTGTCGAGGCGTATTTAATATTATAGGTGACGCAGGTGTCATATGACTCATATGGTACCGGAAATGGAGATGATATGCTATCCTGGTACAGAAATAACAGATTTAGATAGTATGATTTCTGTTTTCAATATATAAAATCCTCTAAAAACTTTTATGGGCCTTTTGCGTATTACAGGAAAAAACACTCTCAATGGCACCGTCGAAATTTCAGGAAGAAAAAATGCTGCTCTCAAGCTTATTGCTGGAAGTATTCTTTCAGATAAAGATGTAACGCTTCATCGCGTACCAGACATTGGCGATGTTCGAGTCATGTTACAAATCCTTGAATCAATGGGGGCAACGGTTCAAAAAAATGGAACCTCAGTAACAATAAATACATCATCAATTACCGATCCAACTATCCCTACTGAACTCGCACGCAAACTTCGTGCATCTCTTGTGATTGTTGGACCGCTTCTAGGACGCTTTGGTCGCGCCGTTTTTCCACACCCAGGTGGATGCGTGATCGGTAAACGAAGCATTGAACCCCATCTAGATGCGTTTCGACAGCTTGGGGCAGAAATACAGTTTGATGGTGCAATCTACCAAATCGATGCAAGCAACTTGGTGGGCCGTCAGGTCTATCTAAAAGAACGTTCTGTAACTGGTACAGAGAATCTGATCATGGCAGCATGTCGTGCTACTGGTCACACAACTATTTTAAACGCAGCTCAAGAGCTTCATATTACAAATCTGTGTGATCTTCTCCGCTGTATGGGGTATTCAATTTCTGACGATGGAAGCTCAACAATTGTTATTGAGGGCAATCCAACCATTTCTACTGTTCCTTGTGAGACACCTATTATTGCCGACGAAATCGAAATCGGAACATTTGCAGTTGCCAGTTTAGTCACTGGTGGAACCGTTACCCTTAAGGGTGTCGGTAGTCATACCGATCTACTGCCAATTCTTTCTAAATTGGATGATTTTAACGCGCAGTATACATACAACCAAGAAGACCAATCACTTACACTCCTCCCAAGTCCAAACCTTGTTGCAGCAGATGTACAAACCAACCCATGGCCAGGTTTTCCACCTGATCTTCAATCTCCATTCACTGTATTAGCTACTCAAGCTACAGGTACCAGCCTTATTCACGACTGGATGTATGAAGGTCGTCTTTACTTTGTTGACCTCCTTCAAAAGATGGGGGCAAACATTGTTATTTGTGACCCACACCGCGCGCTTGTGACTGGCCCTAACACGCTTACACATAGCTCATCAATCTCACCAGACTTACGTGCAGGCGCAGCACTCGTTTTAGCAGCACTCGTTGCTGAAGGAGAGTCAGTCATAGAACACATTGAACTTATTGACCGAGGCTATGTCCAACTTGATGAACGTCTTCGTTCACTTGGCGCCCAAATTATCAGAGAAGGATAGATACATGTTTAACAAGCGAATTGCGATTGATCTCGGTACCAACAACACTGTTGTGTGTGTCCCAAAGCGGGGGATTGTCTTTAATGAACCCAGCGTAGTCGCTATTCAGGCGAGTGATAATAAAATCATGGCCATAGGCAAAGATGCGTATGACATGCTCGGTCGTACACCCGAAAGCATTATCGCTGCCCATCCACTTCGTGAGGGTGTAATTGCGAGTTATAAGATTACTGAATCAATGCTCCGCTACTACATTCATCGCATCGTTGGACCTGCTCGTTTTTTCCGACCTGAAGTTATGATCGCTGTACCTGCTGGAGTAACTTCAACTGAACGGCGCGCGGTAACAGATGCTTCAGCTGCAGCTGGAGCACGTGTAACCTATGTTATTAAAAAGTCTCTTGCTGCCGCGCTCGGTGCAGGACTTCAAATTGCTAGCCCGTCTGGAAACATGATCATTGATCTAGGGGGAGGCACTTCTGAAGTTGCAGTTATTGCACTAGGAGACACTGTAGCAGTGAACTCAGTTCGCGTTGGTGGTAACAAAATTGACCAAGCCATAGCATCCTTTGTTCGCAAAAAGTACAACCTCATTATTGGCGAACAAACTGCTGAAGAAGTAAAGATTCAGATCGGTGCTGCAATGCCATTAAAAAAAGAACTTTCAATGGAAGTATCCGGATCAAATGCAGTCTCTGGCTTACCTGAAAGTATCCTCATACACTCAACAGACACAACGCTTGCAATGAAGGAAGTTCTTCAAGACATTATGAATGCAGTAAAAGTTGTACTACAAAACACTCCTCCTGAACTTTCTTCTGATGTAATGGAAAAGGGAATTATCCTCACTGGCGGCGGTGCGCAGTTACGAAAAATTGATGAGCTCTTTACCAAAGTTACCGGCGTTCCATGCCAAGTTGCTGAGGAGCCTGCCCTTTGCGTAGCAAAAGGAGCAACTATTGCCGTTGAACACCTTGACGCATTTAAACGTAGCGTTCTCTGGAGCAAGTAATGACCCCAAGAATTGCCCTCGTTCACGACTTTCTGTACACCTACGGCGGAGCTGAACGAGTTCTGGCAGAATTACATGCAATATTTCCCGAAGCTCCTCTATTTACTATGTACTATGAGCCTCAAATCGTTGCTGAACATTTTCCTGACACTACAATTTACACATCATCATTGCAAAAATCTCGCTTAAAAAAGCGACCAGCATATCTTCTTTCCAAGTTTCCCCGTGCAATAGAAGAGTGGGATTTTAGTCAGTACGATATTGTCATTTCATCTTCTGGCGCATTCAGCCACGGTATTATCACCAGTCCAAATACCACACACATCTGCTACTGCCATAGCCCAATGCGATATGCTTGGGATTGGCACATCGAAAATCTAGCCGAACGAGGACTTACTACTGGAAGTCGATTTATTGCAGTACAACGGTTGATTAGCAAAATAAGACTTTGGGACCAGGTCTCCGCAAAACGCGTTGACCACTGGATTGCTAATAGTAAAACTGTTCAA
>CAILIB010000027.1 GCA_903834195.1 uncultured Candidatus Berkelbacteria bacterium
ACTGAACTCACGCAAAATTACGCTGAGTTTGACAGAAGAGGAAAACCATTACGAGAGCAATCACAACCACAGCATTCGCCATCGCCTTCGCAACCATCGCCCAGGCACAGACCACGCTGATTCAGCGTATCGACGTTCGCAGCGGCGGCCAGCCGTATTTCACTACTGGCGTTGTCCTTGCCAACGGGTTGGAGGCCTGGGGATTTGGTGAAAGCGACACGAAAACCCGGGACATCGAGCTCGGCTACACCTTTTACAGTAAAGGAAACTGGAGCCTGTCTGGGTACGCCGTGTGGTGGCAAGACAGCAAACAGACGTTTGTCTTGCCGTGGGCAACGTACACTTCGCCACTCGCGAAAGGGTCATTAACATTGAACCTAGCGGAGTACATTCCCTTCGGTCACGCTCCGCATATCGTCTTTTCGGACGAGAGTCGGTTAATGTGGTCGATGCGGAAGAAGGTAGAGGTCGGTCTTGCTGCGAACTACTCGGATAGTAAGGTGCTTGTTGGTCCTGAAATCCGCTTTCCAGTCCGTGACTACACCGTTGAGCTTCGGTTGCTTGGTGCGTCTAAGACGACTAGTGTGTTGCGTTTGCAGCTCACGAGGAAGTTCTAACATGGATCGCTGGAAATTCAGCTACGTCGGTGACGGGGGAAGCCTCGACAACGACGTAGTACCGATCGAAGTACTGGTCTTACGTAAGAACTTCAAAGAAATCTACGGCGAACTTCCTGAAGGTGTTACCCATGTAGTGCACCGGTTAAAACACTGTAGTCGTGAAATGGACGCCTTGTGTGTTCACGTCAAGGGAATGCTCGGGGTTCTCACTTTAGAAGGTTGCTCAGACGTTCAAAGTGTTGGACGACTGGTGAAAATTGTTGCCGAAGGAGTTACATCCGAGAATCGGGAGGAAATCACGAGTCAACTCGCTGAAATGGAGATGCTTTACGGCCTACGTTACGTGTACCTTAACCCAGGATTTGATAAGAAATGGAGTTAAGGGACGATTTGAGTCGCTACCAGAGATGGTGGCGACTTTTTGTGTATAGGAGCTGTTAATATTGAGACTTTCTGCTATTCTTCTCCTACCATTAGATATTCTTGGGAGGGACTATGGGTAATAATCGATTTTTAAAATCATTTTCGTGGGCGTTTTCGCAGAACGTTTCACCCGACGACATTTATAGTGTGCTTGAGCTGTATTACGACCTCACAATCCTGTTTCAACGGGTTTCGGATGGGGAACTTACAGATAAGGCTATGTTAGCTGCCAGTACGTACACTGAGCAAATCACCGCTCTGGCGACTTTGCTGGGTATCTCAGTCGACGATTTGGTAAAGGTCTTGACGCATCAAGTTGGACCAATTGAGTTCATGCGACTGGATGGATCGAACATATGTACTTTCGGCTTCCATCTCGATAGGGGGATTAGTCGTCGACCTGAAGGGAGCGCAGAGCCAATCGGCGATGAATATTTGTTCGAATCACCGCAAAGTAGAACAGCTCGAGATTTTACGAGAGCAAATGAACTAAGTGAGATCAAGAATCAAGGCCTTCCTGATTGGGTCCGAAAAGGGCTAAATCAAATTGCAACTGATTACAATACGAATGTCGTGTTGACTGATCGTGATGGGTCGACACTATTTCGGGATTTGTTTGGTGGATGTTTCGAGGTATCGTTCAGCTTGCCTATGAGCGATTATAATCTGGGTGATTTGTTCACCGATGTTCAAAATGCATTCAATGAATAGCTCGTCGAGCGTTTCGGTGGGAGGGTGTTTCAACACCTTCCTGCCCTGAACAGACTACTCAAATATATTGAAGAGTGTGTTCAGGGAAAAGAAAAAGACCGGGGTAGACCCGGTCTTTTTATGTGACATTGTCACAAATTACATAGGCATGGTCTCGTACACCTTCACAGAACAACCTGGAAGAGTAGAGAATGGGCAAGACTTGGCAAGCTCGATTGCTGCTTCAAGGTTCTCTGCATTCATTATTGTGTAGCCAGCAGCTGTATCAGAACCTTTTTCAACTACTCCACCTTTAACCAGGGCTTCTGAGTCTGGGTTGAAAGGATTGCCGGAATCAGCCATTGAAGCTCCGTTTTCTTCGTACCACTTCATAACTGAAGCGCCGGTTTCGCCACCCATTTCGATCTTTTCTGCAACGTGGAAAATGAACATGTACTTTTTCATAGAACTCCTACTCAAGTGAGTATTACTTATTATCTTCAAGGCTCGCAATATAATTTTCCAGAGTTTCCTTGTTGCTGCCCCAGTACGCATGGTACTGTGCGAGCCACGATTGTGCAGCCAGGAGACCGTTTCGGTCGATGGCGACAAAGTTTGTGCGGCCAACCTTTTTACGTTGGATGAGCGCAGCCTCTTCCAAGATGCGAATATGTTTGTGGATGGCAGGCAGAGAGATCTGCTGGGCATCGGCAAGCTGCTTCACGGTGGCTGGGGCAAACGCCAGAGTGTTCACCATTTCTCGGCGTTTTGTATGGCCAAGAGCTGTGAAAACTGAATCCAGTTGTTCAGGTTGTAAGGATGTCTGGTGCATATATAGTTAACCTATAAGTTAACTATAGCGTAACACAGGAGAGTGTCAATACGTGAGATTAATCTGTGTCTCCCGTTCCCCACATAATTTCAAAGCGTTCACGCTCGAAATCGGCGAAAAGGGGGCTTTCAATAACTGTGGCAAACGGTTGCTTATCGAAGAGGGCGACGTAGGCAATGGTATTCTGATAGATCAGAATTTCTTGCTTCGGGTTGAACTGAGACTCTGGGTAGTAACAGGTTTTCCGCTTAAGTTCTTCGTTGCGACTTTTAATGGAGCGGTTCATTGTGTTGTCTGGAAGGATGACGCGCAAGAGATTATTCATTTTGACGCGTTCAGTGGTCCACTGGGCGAAAAAGTCAGGGAAGTGGGTGAGCACATCGGCGGTACCGTAAATGAGTACTGACTGGTTTTTTACAGAGATGCACTGGTTGTAGATTTTTTTAATACTCTCCATACCTTCATACAAGCGGATAGCTGGTTTGTACGGTGTCTTGTTTGCAATCGCCTCAAGTTCAGAAAGTTTTGCTTCGACATGCTTTTTGCGCTGATCAAATAGTTCGATCAGTTCTTTTGGAGGGATGACTGAGTAGACGGTGCGCTTAGCGTCGGAGCTGCGGTAGGCGATACCTTGGGTGGCAAGCTTTTCTAAAATGACATAGCAGGTTGGGCGTTTCACTGTGCTTACTTGGGCGATATCCCAAATTGAACCAGTGCCTAGTTCAAGTGCTGCTAGGTAGATTTTTGCTTCGTTCTCGGGTAGCCCGAGATATGAAAGTGTTTCAGTGAGTGAGGTATCTTTTGTAGTCATAATTATTGACACTAGTATAGCAATACGTGTGGCGATTGTCAATTTAACCTGTTAATTAATATATGTTGTGTCAATATACTTGACAAATTTGTGTTTTGGTGATATAGTACCGACAACAGTTTGAGAGGGAAATCGGCTCTCACTGCGGACAAATCATGAAACTAATCTTCGCACTCCTATTCGTCGCTGCTTCGGTACTTTCGTTTGCTCAATCCGAAGTCATGCTTCGGCAGGACTACGGTGTGAACGGGCCATCGACCACGGTTTCGATTTATGAAACCAAAACTGGTCTTGAGTTCTGGGGGTTCAATTTTGACACCAAGGCTCCGGACTTGGAAATCGGTAAGCTCTGGCGGGTCAATAGTACCAAGCAGAAGGGGACCCTACTCTTGGGAGGCTACTATGCCTCATTCCCCACAACCAGCCAAAGGTTCTTGCTCCCGTTCGCAGTTTGGAACACAGGCGGCACGGGAGTGCAGTTCTCCGGCGCGATGGGTTACTATAACCCGATCTCGGCCGGAAACGAGTTTAAAGCACTGTTCTCGGATGGGATCCGAGTAACTGCGCCGCTCGCCAAGGGCTATCGGGGAGGTATCGAAGCCTCGTTCTTCGCCCTGAAAGGCGAAGCTCCAGCCTTCTGGGTTGGCCCGACCGTGACCCACGGCTCCTGGACTACCAGGGTGCAGGTGAATCCCGAAACCCGTGCGGTGCGCTACCGCTGGGAGTTACGATTTTAGCGCTCCTCAAAGACCCTCTATGCACTATGTGCGAGAGGGTCTTTCTTTGTGTTTAGTTCTATCGATTACGCAAAACAGTGTTGTACCCCTCGGCCCGCTCCCAGGCCAGGTCGTATAACTTGGCAATTGCCTCGGCGATATCTTGCGATTCAATCAGAACGCCGTATTTTTCCTTAAGAGAGTAAAAGGCAACCTTATTATCGTAGACGTAGACCTCAGGTTTAATATTCATTTTGTCACTCGGAACAACGCGAATGTCACGCAGGAGAGTTTTTTCTTCATCAACATACTGCCAGGTTTCAGGGGAATCATTAATTATTCCCTGAATAGTAATCTTTTTGGCGGCACGACGG
>CAILIB010000028.1 GCA_903834195.1 uncultured Candidatus Berkelbacteria bacterium
GCGTGTGAAAGTTTTTGGAGTCTCATGAGCACAGCTTAGCAGAACGCGCGAGCACGTTCTGCTAAGAAAGGGACGATTCATCCCCGGACTCCGATGGAGTCCCCGTCCGGGGTTTCCTCTTTATTAAAAACCCGGCTTTCACCGGGATTTTTTATTAGCTCTTCTTGGCGCGAGCGCGCAGCGTAGGGTTCAAAATCTTCTTACGAAGACGAAGGCTCTTTGGAGTTGCTTCAAGCAACTCATCATCCTCTAGGAAATCGAGCGACTGTTCAAGACTGAAAATCGTTGGAGGAGTTAGTGCAAGTGCATCATCGGAACCTGAGGCACGAACGTTTGAGAGTTTCTTCTCTTTAGTTACGTTAATTTCAATATCTTCGTCACGTGTATTCAAACCGACAATCATTCCTTCATATACTTCAGTTTGTGGCCCTACGAAGGTAATTCCACGCCCCTGAGCAATGTTCAACCCGTATCCAACTGCTTTACCAGTCTCTGATGCAAGCAGAACACCATTACGAAGCTTTGGAATAGCACCGCTGGAAGGCTCAAAACGGAGGAAAAGTGAGTTCAAAATGGCAGTACCACGGGAAAGGGTAAGCAACTGGTTACGCAAACCAAGTAATCCGCGAGTAGTGATTTCAAATAATAGGCGAACTGAACCATCGCTATTGTCTTGCTGTGAGTGCAGAATTCCCTTACGACGACCAACTTCACCTGTTACTGAACCAACGTACTCGGCTGGAACGTCAACTGTGAGCTCTTCAACCGGTTCCATAGTTACCCCGTCAATTTGCTTGGTAATAACCATTGGCTTTCCAACCTGCATTTCAAAACCTTCACGACGAAGTGTTTCAATAAATACTGAAAGGTGAAGCTCACCACGACCTGAAAGAAGGAATTCACCATCTGGGCCATAATCGAGACGCATTGAAACGTTGTGCTCAAGCTCTTGCTGGATACGATCAAGGATTTGACGACCAGTGACAAACTTACCTTCGCGACCTGCGAATGGAGATGTATTTGGGCCGATAGCCATCTTCAAGGTTGGCTCTTCAATTGCGATTGCTGGCAGTGCTTCTTGAGCGCTTGTGTCAGTAATAGTTGAACTAATTGTTGCTGACTTC
This sequence comes from uncultured Candidatus Berkelbacteria bacterium, assembly GCA_903834195.1. Lineage (GTDB taxonomy): Bacteria > Patescibacteriota > UBA1384 > CAILIB01 > CAILIB01 > CAILIB01. The sequence continues at coordinate 1,125 of CAILIB010000028.1, forward strand.
AAACCAGTTAACTGAACAATGTCACCAGCTTCTGCACTTGGCACTTCGGCACGTGCTAATCCAACTGAAACGTACACACGGTCGATGCGACCATTTTGAATAGTACCATCTACTGCGATAACACTCACTGACGAGCCTTGCTTAGCTACACCACGTCGAATACGACCAATAGCATACTTACCTTGGTACGAATCCCAGTCAAGTGCTGATACCAACATCTGAAGTGGACCATTTACATCGCCTTCTGGCGCTGGAATATGGTTGATAATTGCTTCAAAAATTGGAGTAAGATCAGCATCAGCTGAAGGGTCAGCTGGAAGCTCGTTCCAAGCTTTTCCATCACGTCCAATTGCGTAATACACTGGAAATTCAAGCTGATCGTCGGTAATGGCAAGATCTAAGAACAGATCGTACGTTTTAGAAAGAACTTCTTCGATACGAGAGTCCTTCTTATCAATCTTATTGATAATAACAATTGGCTTAAGACCAAGTTCAAGAGCCTTCTTCAGCACAAACTTTGTCTGAGGCATTGGACCTTCTTGAGCGTCTACTACCAAAATGGCACCATCGGCCATGTTGAGAGTACGTTCAACTTCACCACCGAAGTCGGCGTGTCCTGGAGTGTCGATAATGTTGATTTTGACACCATTGAAACTTACAGCGGTAGTTTTAGCCAAAATAGTAATACCACGTTCACGTTCCTGATCATTGGAGTCCATGATCAAGGTTTGTGACATGGCAGCTTCGTTCTCGCGGAACGTTTTTGACTGCTTTAAAAGACCATCCACAAGAGTGGTTTTGCCGTGGTCTACGTGGGCAATAATAGCAACGTTGCGGATTTCAGCCATAAAAAATAAGAGGGATTTTTGAGATGAGTTCTGCGTATTTAGTGCCCGTATACTCTACCAGATTTACTCAGGTTGGTCAATCTGTTAGCATCACCACAGGAGGCCATGATGAGCATTCGCAACCCATACTGGGGCGAATCGCCCTGGTCACTTGAATCGATGGTATGTGCAACCTTGGCAGACGAGATAACTGAAAATTCGCTAGATGCACTATTAATCAGCAACCCTTCTCTTCAAAATGATGAGGATCGAACCTGGATTTTCACCGAAATCTGCAAACTTCTCGAGCTAAGATTTGGCATCAAAATACATAATCAAAAACGCTTTCACTGCTGGGTAACAGTCCAAGACGTAGCAAATTATATAGTCGATCGATTCACGCTCTATTAAACCGGCACCGAATACGTGAGCCGGTTTTTAATTACTTACAAACGCGCTCGAGATAACTTCGCGTACTGTAGTAATTTTTTGATCAACTTTTGTCATGCCATCATAAAGGAGCGTTGTATACCCCGATTGAATCAGCGCTTGAGTAATTTGTCGCTCTGAAGAACCTTTTGTAATGAGTTGCCGTATCGACTCATCCACTGCCATCACTTCAAAAATTGCCACCCGCCCTTTAAATCCAGTTCGTGCACATACTTCACACCCCTGGCCCACCATTTGACTTGTTAATACACGACCGGTAACCCGTTGGTAAAAGTCTGCCTCTTCAGCTGTTGGCGCAGTTTCTTTACCACACTGGGTACACGTTTTGCGCACTAATCTCTGGGAAATTGCCCCGATAAGTGATGAATTAATGAAAAACGTATTAATATTCAGGTCGATGAGACGGGAAATTGCCGAAATTGCGCTATTGGCGTGAATGGTCGACATGACCAAGTGACCAGTAAGTGCAGCTTCTACCGAAATATGCGCTGTATCTGGGTCGCGAATTTCACCCACAAAGATAATATCTGGATTTAGTCGAAGAATTACTTTCAGCCCTTCAGCAAACGTCACTTCACGCTCGATGTCCACTTGCATCTGATTTACACCTGGTAAATTGTACTCAACAGGGTCCTCAATCGAAACCACATTTCGGTGGCCGTCATTCAACGCTTGCAACGAACTATACAGCGTTGAAGTTTTCCCCGAACCAGTTGGGCCACACACAAGCAATAGCCCACTTCTAGACTTCAAAAGAGTATTGTATCGCTCGGCACTCGTGCCGGTTAATCCAATTTGCGTGATATCAGTTACCGCATTACTACTATCGTGCAACCGAAGAACGAGAAACTCACCATTCACTGTATTCGCCAGTGCAACACGGGCATTTACCGCATGGGTTTCAAAATCAAAGTTTATTTTTCCCTCTTGTGAAGATGTGTGCATCGTAATATCAAGCCCTGCCATCACCTTAAGACGAGAAATAATATTAGTGAACAACTCTTGATCCACCATCAATACGTAGTGAACCACACCATCAATACGTGCGCGGATAATTCCTGAGTCATTTGCAGGTTCAAAAAAGACGTCTGATGCACCTGTCTCAGCCAGGTAGGACATCACGACGTTAATTACTTCTGGAGCACTGTTTTCGTCTTGGTCACGCAAAAACTGGGCAATTTGCTCCTGCTTTGCCTGGGGTAAAATGTAATTTTTCCCTCCTTCGTTCATGTGTTAATTATAGCACGTCACACAAACTTTGCATGCCTATCTCGCACAAAGTCTGCATTTTTTCTCATCTCGTTTTGCCCATCTATTTCACTAGCAAATTGCCCTTTGTGTCGACGATATAACACGAGTGGCTCATCAATAAAGATAAAGGTTGCGTGTATATCTGCAAATTTTAACCATACATCATAATCTTCAGCAGAAACTAATGTTTCATCATAACCACCAATCTTTTCAATACTCTCCTTCCTGTAAAGTGCTGTATTGTTTGCAATAAAATTTTTTTTGTACAGTTTTTCTCGGTCATATGCGGAGCCGTGCCTCCAATTCCTCACCTGATATGTCCCATCATCTATGCTATATAAGGCACTGTAAAACACATCCGCTTCAGGAAAATCAGAAATATATTTCTGACTAACTTCCACTCTTCTGGGTAAATTAATATCATCTGAATCTGCTAATGCAATCCAATCAGTCGTAACTAATGTATTTCCAAAATTTCGCGCACCAGAAACACCTTTAGCACTACAATTCCTTACATAAGAAATGCGACTATCATTAAAGCTTTCCACTATTGACCGTATATCTTCAGTACTATAGTCATCAACGACTATACAAGCCCAATCTTCTATAGTCTGAGTACATAAGGAAATCAATGTTTCCTTAAGATATTCACTTCGATTAAATACAGGGATAACAAAAGTTATTTTTGGCACCATACCATATTACTAAGAAATCATTTCACGGATAACTGACA
>CAILIB010000029.1 GCA_903834195.1 uncultured Candidatus Berkelbacteria bacterium
AAGGGTAATCATCACATGGTACTGCATTAGAGTTTACACACCAGGTATCTGCGTAAATATTGCCCGAAGAATCAGTAGCGATATCATCTGGACAGTAGGCATCATTATCGTTAACTACACTTCCATTGGGCTTGATGTCAGTCCCCCACACCATGACTATTGGGTTTGTGGTAAACAGTGAGTTGTAGGTTGTTGTGTTGGGGGTGTGCTGAAATACCTGCAGCGTACAGGCAACGGGATTACCCGCAGCATCGGCCGTACTTACCTGACCTACATACACCCGCCCACCAGCATCGGCAGACATGGTCAATACTTTGCTGCCGCTCAGTGGCAACATGACAGTTGGTACCACTGTTTCAGTAAGGAGTGGATTAGCGCCCTGCACCAACGTAACCGGATTTGAAAAGCCGGTATACGTTACGTTGGTCTGCCCTGGAGTGACACTCAACAAAACTAAGGTACCCGTATTATTGAAAATATCGCCACCCCCGCTTGGAAATACCCCAGTATCCCGTTTCTTAACCGTTGTACCCGCTACTCCTGCGACAGAAACATTCACGCCAGACTGACCGGCTCCAGATGGATCCTCTAAGGAAAGAGAAACGACTGCCGTATCCATATATTTACCGTACCAAATTTGGTTATAGGTCCATTTATCGGAAAGGGTACCCGGGAAATACTGCTGTAGATTGCTCTTGGCAGCCACAAACTTATAGATGTACATCGCTGCGTTCATGGCTTCCGGGCTGAGCGTTGCACTTGAACCATAAAATGCACAGGCCGGAGAACCCTTCGAATAGCTGTTTGGCGTAATACAACTCACATTGGCAGGTCCGTTTTTGGTAAACGAATCACTAAATGGGCTCACTTGAGAGGTAATGGCATTACTGATGTCATACTGCATGTAGGCGCGATCACTATATTTTTGAGCCGCCTTCACGTTAACCGCATCTGGCGTATTCTGTACAGCGAAAAATTCGGCAAACATTTCCCTTGGCTGTGTGCTGGCGTAATCGGTGATCAAGTGCTCAGTGGAAGCAATTTGTGTGGCAAAGAAAAACCCTGGCGAATCACTGCTATAACAGTGGTAATATGTCTCGGCAATATTCAAGCTGCAATTAGGGTTATCCTCAAACGATGTTTGATCAATAGTGTCGTTATGATTTTTGTAGTCAGGTCCCTTTTGCCAATCAATCAAGTGCCCAAATTCATGGGTGATAGTTGATAAGTCCATGAGCTGATCAGCAAGTACCACAATTTCTTGCGCACCGGCAGGAGTATACGCAACGGCGCTTCTAATGTGTTGATCTCCCCAATCAAATTTGGGAACAAGGTAAATTGTTGGCACAAAAGGTAGTCCACTGGATTTAACCAACGACTGAATCTGAATTGCATTATTAGCTATATCTTCAGCATATTTGCTCAATAATCCGGTATTGTCTGGGGCTGTTGCAGAGACACAGAAAAGCACGTTATCTACCACTTCACCAAGGTAGTCACCGGTATGATACCAAGTTAATTCGTATTTAAAGTTACTTTTATCAGTCTTACAGCGAGCGGAGGTTGCATCAAGTTTTTTTGAACTCGCAGTGTCCTGAGGAATTGTATAGAGGCTAAAGTTTGCTCCCGTAACGGAGTAATTAGCATCTACATTAAAATCTTGACCAGCCGCAAGGTAAGGAGAATTGCCCCACAGGGAAACACTCACACTTACCTGTCGGTAATCAGCGACTTGGGTTGAGAGCGTTACCGAATAATTTCCGTGGGCATCGGTATGGAGCGTGACTGGTGTACCCTGAACTGGAGTAAGTATGATCACATCAAGCTTTGCATCGGCCACCGTATTATGCGTAACCCCATCTATTATCGTTCCTGAAACTGTTACATTCTGGCATCCTACGCAACTCGCGCCGGAAGTATGAAAATAATATAGTGTTCCCGCGGCAATGATCAGAAAAATCAGCACCAGTGAAGTTAGGGTACGACTGAATCCGATACGAGAAAAATGCTTCATTGTGCGTGAAATTATTGCATTATCTTATGTTAACCTAGAATTGGCCCGTAGGCACAGCTCTCACTACGACCATGATATACTAGGAGTTTGTAAAATCCTAAGGAATCACTCGTTTCAACCTGGGAAGAAGCCCCTCCAGCACAACAATACTTCTCCAATCAAAGGAGGTTAAGTTTTTTGGGGGTATTGGAATAATCATTATTGCTTTCCTCCTCGCCAGAATTTTTCTTACATGACCGGACTTGATACATCGCCATGGTAGCGGTTGTAGCAACAGCTCGTATTCACCTTTTCGTTTGTTGTTGTCTCTTCAAAAACTTCAGAAACAGGTTCAACAATATTTGAGAGAATTTTAGTCCCTTGGACTGTCGACTGATCAAGTTTCACAATAGATGAACCAGCCAGGTGCAAATAGTACAGCGATCCTCCACCCACCAAAATAAATACTAATCAGAGTGCAGCCATCGTTCGACTATATTGGAGACGAGTAAATTTTTTAAACTGGATCTTCATGTTTCAGATTGTATTTTCTTTAGTATACTCTTGAAAAGACTCCGTACGAAACTACTATGCGCCACATCTTTCTAATAAGTTGCTCAGCTAAAAAATCTGAGTTTCCCCAACCTGCCGAACATCTCTACACAAGTCCACTCTTTCGGTTTAGTTTAGCGTACGCAAAACTACAAAACCCAGATGCAATCTATATTCTTTCTGCAAAGCACGGACTCGTATCGTGCGATACTATTCTTGAGCCATACAATGAATCACTTAATACTCATTCAAAGTCTGAGCGACGCTCTTGGTCTGACACCGTTTTAGACTCGCTGAGAGAAGTATCAGATCTTACACAGGACCACTACACCATTCTGGCAGGCAAAAACTACACGGAGTTTCTTGTTCCCCACCTCACTCATCACTCACTCCCCCTATCAAATCTCCCGCTAGGTAAACGAATTGCCTGGCTAAAAAAAGCTCTGATAGGCTATACTCAATTAAAGAATTAAATTTTTATATGTCTTCAGGAACAAAACCAAACTGGAACGATGCTGTAAAATCCGCTCTTGCCCTGACGTGGGCAGACAAAATGCCCGACTCTCTCGACAGTGTTGTGCTTTCACTCGGCTGTACCCTTACCGTAGATGAAAAAAGCCTCGCCACTTCCTCCCTCACCTCTATTGAACAAGGTGCACGCACCTACCGCGCTCGCGTAGAAGCAGGTGAAAAGACAGCTCTCGTTGCAGTAGGAGCTGGGTACTTTGACGGAGCTGCGCGTGGAGAATTCATCGAGGGAATACTGATGAAAAAGTACATCTTAGAGCACCCTGAGGTTGCCGGTGAAATCTCAGCTAAAGATGTATATGTTGAGCCACATTCCTACAACACACCTGATAACGCGCTTGATATCGGTATCTCGCTTGTTGGCAAAAACATTGGAACGTTTTATCTCACTTCTGACCCGCTCCACTCAAAACGCGCACTCAAAACATTCAAGGGCGTCTTTGCTCTACTTGGCATTACTGCACCGATTATTGCAGTTCCTGGCAACAAACCTCGCTATGGAAATTCGAATAAGTGGTTTCTGCGTTCAGCATTAACCTGGCGTGCTTGGAATATAGTTGGAATGACGGTATTGCCTGGTCAACTTAAAGCAATCGAAAAAGCTCTTCAAGAAGAAGGAGTTCTTACTCCCGACCAAAAATAAAGAGCTCTTCGCGCGCTCGTGTAACCGCTGTATATAACCAGCGACGCCACATCTCGTCATCGTAGGCTGGCATTCGTTCTTCAAAGACAATTACGCGATCAGCTTCCGAGCCCTGGGCTTTATGCGCAGTAAGTGCATAGCCAAAATCAAATAAGTCCCCAAAGTCTTTTTCTTTTACCGGCAACGTTCCGGTTTTATCACTGAGTGTTTTGGGCTGATTAAACTGGTATTTGAGAATCTTACCGTCGAACTTTGTAGTTTCATCAAAAGTAATTTCGGCCTGATACCAATGTTCGCCGCTTTCTTTCATTCGTGTCACTGTGCCAAGCATGCCATTAAAAATAGCTTTGGCATGGTTGTTGCGCAAACATATTACGCGATCGTTTGTCACAGGTCCTTCACTTTCAAAGTCCTTCAACGCTCGAATGCGTCCATTTAAACCGATTCGCGTCCGATTTGTTCCGCAGATACAGAGATATTCATCCGATGGCCGACTGACAATGCTTTCAAACTTTTCCCACGCATCGGAATCTGAAAGCGAATATTTATGCACCGTACGAAAATCACCAAATGGAATCGTACCACCTTCGCGTACGTGGCGAGAAAGTCGAATAATTGGATTGTCATGCGCTTGGCGAACAATCGTTTCTAGACGCACATGTGCCTGCTCCATTAAATTGAAGGAGCCTTCTACCGGAGGGAGCTGACCGTGATCACCAAATACAAGAATGGGCACCCGAAAAGCACGTAAGTCATTCCAAATAATACTGTTCACCATCGATCCCTCGTCGATGATAATCAGATCAGCCGGAATACTATTTGAGCGATCCCAAGTTAAAATTTGCCCTCCATCATCCAGAACAGGGCGATACATTAACCCGTGAATTGTTGTGCACGAGTCACTCGGACGCAGAGCACCGTTTTCCTTTAACTTTGTCTTGAGTACTGAAGTTGCCTTGCCAGTATAGCTACAGAACGCCACCTTTTTACTCTTCCACGTTTTATTTGCTTCAAGTTCCCGACGAAGATAGGCAATAAGTGTAGTCTTTCCTGTTCCAGCATACCCACCTACTACCAGATACGGTGAAGCCGACGTTTTTAACCACCCCATAATATCGGAGAGGGCGGTTTGCTGGTCTGGCGTAAGGGTAATTTCACTCATGTACGCATACTAGCAGGAGATGTCTGGAATAGAAAAAGAGGCCCCCCTTTCGAGGGGCCCCTTTCTGATTCCTGACTACTTTGTCAGGACTGCAACGACCGGAAGTCCGGTCGTTTTATCGTAGCCCATGACAGTTATAGACCCATCTTCGTTGATGGATAGTACCGCCTGGTATACATTTTTACTGCTCTTCGGTGCGAGCTGGGTAACGATTTCCCCAGTAGCTCGCGACCAGAGGACTGCGGTAGCGTCACGGTAATCACCTGATGCGCCACCTACGAAGGCGGAGCCCATGCACGTGACTGTAGCAGCGTTATGTCCAGTCAATGGTTCGTAGATATAGCCTTGGGTGTTATCCTGCGTACAGACGAACCCCTTGGCCACATTGACGTTACCGACTGAACCGCATGCCTCACCGTTGTCGGAGAGTTGGACGATTTCAGGACTCAACCCATTTTGCGACGGGATAAGTACTTTGCCGTCCTTGGTCCAAAACGATTGAATCATCGGCCCACCTCCACCCATTGGCTTCGGTTTCGCCGCGCGAGCTGCAAAAACTTTTCCTACTCGGTTCAGGATATTGGTCCTACCTTTACCCGTCGATATGCCTCCTAGAGCAGCGTAATCTGATAGGATCACTTGCCCTTTAGAGTTCATTGCGACTGGATAGGAACTACCAAGATCAATCTGAGTACTTCCGCCCGTTGGGGTGAAAAGCCAACTGGAGTATGTACCGTCGTACAAATCGCCGATGGCCGTACCATTACTTGCCACGGCTTGCGCATTTGCGTTGGTCGACAATGTCAGATTGGTACCTGCGACCAGGTCGTACTCGATTAGTTGAGGATTGGTTCCGGGGTAGCTTGTGCCAACCGCGAACCTTCCCGCTAACGAGTAAATACCCGTAGACGTGGAAACCCCTGAAACAAGCTTGAGTCCAGTCTTAGCATTGCCATACTGGTAGCCGGAGCTTGTTCGCAGCAGAACGTTTCCGTCAGACGATGCGCCGACAATGTACAGCTCATCGCTGACTGAGGCAGCCTTTGCGATAACTTTTTCAGTCTTATAGACCGAAGTCGGCGGCGTCGAAATTGTCGAGGCTCCGCTATTATTTCCACCGCATCCGGCGAGAATATTAACGAGAGCAAGAAACGAAAGTGGAAGCAAAAACTTTTTCATGTAAACACGGTGCCTCAATAGGCACGCGAACTATACCATGAAAATACTCATTTGTCAATTACTAGAGCCAACTATTTTAATGAAAACGTGAGAACAGTTCCAGCAGGAGAATCCGTTTTTTCAGCTGCCAACGGCGCATATAATGAATCTAATAACGATGTTTTTGTTACACCTGTCATAAGTTGAGGACGATAGCGCGACAATTGAACTGGCAGCCCAAAGATAGTTAACGTGTCATCGGTAAACTGACCACCAATCAGCATCCCCTGTTGTGTTGGAACTGAGAAACTCTGATCAAAAAGCAAATTCCCCAAGGAATAAATAATGGGCTTTCCTTTATACATCTCAGCATCTTCAATTACGTGTGGATGCGCTCCAATTACAACATCGGCCCCCTGATCAATCCAACTTCGATATAATGTTTGCTGCGTCGAGCTGTGCTTTGGCTGATATTCAACTCCGCAGTGCGGAAAAACTAACACACGATCATTAGCTGTTGCTTTCAGCTTCTTGATCAAATCTGCCAAACTCGGCTGGGTTTCCAGACAGTGCACACCAATAATGTGCAGTGTTATATTTTGCCCTTTAATATCAACAGTACGATCTACATCAGCATCAGTAGGACCTCCGAGCGGATTAATATTTGCCGCAGTGAGTAGATCCCGTGTTGACTGCAACCCTGCAGCACCATGATTTGCACTATGGTTATTCGCCTGACTCGCAACGTTTACATGCATAAATGAAAGCGCGCCAACTGATTCTGGAGAAAAGTTAAAAACTAAATCTTGTTGAAAAGGAGTATCCGGAACGTGTGTCTTACTTACCGGGCCTTCAAGGTTAATTATTCCTGCATCAGTCCCCCAAAACAGGCGCTCTCCAAGGTTTGCCACCGTGCTATTCATCCCAGTTGGCCAGTAAATATACTGCACACCCCGCCCAAACATCATGTCTCCGCCGATCAAAAAGTTGACTGAATTTTTTGGAACTGTCTTATCACCTGCTTGGTAGTATCCAAGCAACTGAGATGTCGTCGTTGCATCTGGATCAGTGACCGGTTCACCTGAATTTGTACGAGAGATCTGCTGAAAAGAAAGTGTATTTTGCACTGATGCCCACTCCATCAGAAATGCCACCACCGGGGGAGATTCAAACTCAGGACGATTCCAAATTGCTGCAGTATCTACATTGTCTAACACGCGCTCAGTTACTGTATCGTGTAAATCTGCAACTGAGGCCGGCAAGCCTTGTGAAAGATTTGAAAAAGCGATTATAAGACAGTGTGCACAGTCAGTTTTTAACGCATTAACTACACTTGTAACTTGAAGTGAAGTAATTGAAGAAGAAAGGAGAACGTGAGCTTGTGACGCATGCTGAAAAGCTGCAAGCGTTTCCGCTGCAACTTCATCTAATACATTATTTTTTAAATCTTCATTTCGAGTTACAACAGTATTTGCAAGGGAATCTATTCCAGTTTTTACCCCACTCACCTCTACTATTGTTTTTGCTTCTGCAGACGCGGTTCCCACCAAAACAACTGTAGAAATATCCGATTGCTTCTTAGCAAGTGAGACTAAAAAATCCGCGCGATCTGTTTTGTGTTGTGTAGAAGAAACTAGTGCAGCTGAAATGTACTCGCTCACCGGCAATGAACTTGCTGAAGCTTTTGGCGAATTCTGAACTAATTGAGTCACCGAGGAAGAATTCCTATGCCGAATAACAAGAAATGTGGCCGTTATTACGGACACAACTACTACTGAAACTGAAATTGCGATTAATACCCGACGCATATGATGTTAGTTTGGCAGAAAGTCCTTGAAAATAAAAAGGAACTCGAGAGCATTGTCAGATTGGCTGTTTTCAGCTATTGTACATCAGTACCGCAGTGACGGAGAGACCCGTCCTAATTTTATAGCGCTCTTTTGCGCTTGTAGCTCAGTGGATAGAGCGTCTGGTTGCGGTCCAGAAGGTCGCAGGTTCGATTCCTGCCAGGCGCACCATAAAAATATATGTGTATTCATTCTTGGTCCTCCCGAAAATAGTACGGATGCGGAAGAATGAATACACATATATTTTTATTTTGCAGTTGGCAAATCGAAACCAGGTTCGACCACGCCAATACAATACTTTGCGAAGCAAAGAGCGGGGGTAGCGCAACGCTTCTGCACCGCTCCACATTGCGAAGCGGTGGAAGGTGGAGAAAGTGAGCGTCCGTCCTGCCAATATAAATACACTCAGTGTTTTACTTGTCCTCCCCGTAAATATTCGGGATGCGGAGGCAAAACACTGAGTGTATTTATTTAGCCGCCAAAACGATGTTTATACGCAAACGCTACACCAACAACCCTTGCAGCACCAGCATCGAGTAAAATTTTCCTACACGTTTTAAGAGTACTTCCAGTAGTTACAACATCATCAATCAAAATGTACTCAGAATTTTTTTCAACCACATAATCATCTCCGATATAAAATGCAGTTTGAGCAGCTCGCTGGCGCAAGCGCCGTCCCTGGCCAACTAATGTCTTCCCTGCACGCCGATGCAAAATCTGTGTATTCATAGGTAATCCAGCCCACCGGGCAAATACTCGTGCCAAAAGTTCTGCCTGATTATATCCCCTCGATTTTAATCGAGAATAACTAACCGGAACAGGAACTACGACAGGATCTTTACTACACTGCAACGCCCGTAATAAATCTTCAGCTGAACAGGCCAGATGCAACACGTCCATCAATACTTCTGCACTTTCATACAACCCACCATATTTTAGACCATACAAAAGTTCTCGAGCTGCACTATCCTCGTGAGCAAACAACCCGTACACTTCACTCCCAATAGGCTCAAATAGAAATCGCTCTGATTGTTTTTTAGAACAGTCCACACACAACCACGCACCACTATTCCGACACACAACACAACGTCGAGGAAAAAAGAGGTCAAGAAAAAACTGCTCCACTTGGAGAATCATCTCTACCATATAAATACTTACCTAGATGACAGTTATCGCCCAAGATTGAGCTACGGGCATCCAACCCACAGCAAGCGGGAGGAAAAAGACACTTACTGCAATTGCAATAATCAAGAATAAAATCACCCCTACCCACCACGTTTTCCATAGCTCAGATAACCAATACGTCAAAATCAACAACGCAAATCCATACGCAGGCATGTAGTGATATATAAACATCACTCGGTGAATTGGAATAAACGGCAAGTAACAGGCTGCCCACCCAATCAAAAGTACAGTAAGTGGATGATCCGCAACTGCATATTTTTGCACAAATCTTCGATACAAAAGCCAGACAAAACTAACCAGTACCATTACCCCGCTCAACCACCACACTAATGTATTGCCACGGGTAGTCATTACGTTTACCAACCCATCTGGACGAATATCGTACAAGAAAAGAACTGGCTTTCTCAGTAGTGGCCACGTCCACCAGACTGAGCTATACGGATGTGTAGCCGTTAACGTACTTTGATATACCCATGCCTGAATATTCCACCCAATACCCGACTGAATTGGATTTACTGCTCCATTAAGATACTCACCCAAAGTTACGATTGAGACATAAATTATAAGTACCCACGGCATACCAAATAGTATCTCTTTCCAGCGAGCACGACGTATTGCCAAGTACAACACCGGCACTAGAATCGCCAGCCCCACCCACTTTATGGAAACTGTTAGCCCGAGCGCCGTTGTCACCCACACAGTAACTGAGCCAGGCTTCAACTTAAGCATCAAAAAGAATGAAAGAAAAATGAAGAAGAAGAGAATCCCGTCCATGAGCCCAGTTCGGGAGTAAATAATAAAGATGCCGTCAATCGCCATCAAAATAGCAATAATGGCTGAACCCACCTTATCTTTAGTGAGCTGCCACCAAACTCCCGACATGAGTGGAATGATTCCAATTCCAAACAAGAGTGGAATAATACGCCAGCCAAACGGGATATTGCCAAAAATGGCAATCCCAATCGCCATCAAGAATTTACCGAGCGGTGGGTGCACATCAAACACATCCACACCGTGCAGATATTCATTGGCAAATTTAGGAAAGTACACTTCGTCAAATACCTCCTTGCCGGGATACCCCAACTTATACATACGTACAAAGACGCCAAATATAACTGCAATGGCAGTTATGACGAGCAAAATAGTCCAGGTTTGGCGAGGAGTAAGTTTTGGTATTTTCACTCAACTAGCATACCATTATTTTTAATATTTCCACTGACTTCGAAAACCTGACTAATCTCTTGCGTCTTACCTGTTCATGATCCATACTAGAACTGATTAGTTGTTAAATTAAGGAGGCGTGAATATGAACAACCACCCCGCCCAAGAACCGAATCCTCTCGTTGATCCAACAGAGTGGATGGAAGAGTACGAAGGCCAGTTGGCGATTGATGTGTACCAAACCCCAGAAAATATCATTATCAAAGCCCCTATTGCTGGAGTTCAGCAAGAAGACCTTGAAGTGAGTATTACTGATGAACAAATCAGTATTAAGGGTGAGCGTCACGATGCTCAAAGTGAATCTGTAGAATCGTACATGGTTCAAGAGTGCTACTGGGGATCATTTTCACGTGTCTATCGCCTCCCTGTTGCTGTAGACTCTGACAAAGCACAGGCACACCTGATCAATGGTATTCTGACTGTTACAATTCCAAAAACTGCCAAAACTCGAACTCGAACACTCTCAGTTCAAGTAGGCTAGTGTTTTTGTACCTTCTTCTCAATTGCTCAATAACTCGCAATAGCTCGAACAATTTCACTGCTTCGAATAAGGTACAAAAACCAACACATAAATGAATGGTATGAAAAAGATCAAAAAAATTGTCATTCCAGTAGCTGGTTACGGAACCCGCTTTTTGCCGTTTACCAAGTCCATCCCTAAAGAGATGCTTCCGATCGTTGATCGTCCTGTTATTCAGTACATCGTTGAAGAAGCAGTGGAAGCTGGCATCGAAGAAGTTATCTTGATTACTGGGTATAGCAAGCGTGCAATTGAAGATTATTTTGATTACAACGTAGAACTTGAATACCTCCTCGAGAAGAAGGGTAAATTAGAACAAAAGAAATTGATTCGCGATATTTCTGATATCGCCAAGTTTGTGTACGTGCGCCAAAAAGAAATGCGCGGACATGGCCATGCAGTTCTTCAAGCCAAAGAAGTTGTTGGTGATGAGCCTTTTGTTGTGATGTGGGGAGATGATATGTACCGTGGTAAACCATCAAAACTACAACAGCTGATTGCTGCATACGAGCGATTAGAAGCTCCTGTACTCTTCACCATGAAACGCGATGCACCTGGAGACGGTGACAAGTACGGGTACATCGAAGTTGCTGAAGACATGGGTAATGGATCTTTTCGAATTGCAAACATGGTTGAAAAACCTGGCGACATAAATAAACCTTCCCCATACGCATCCCTTGGGTGCTTTATTTTAACTCCAGATATCTTTCCACTCCTTGAAGAACAGCAACCGGGGCTTGGTGGTGAAATTGTTACCCTAGACGCAGTCAATCGACTTGCAAAGCAACGGCCAGTTTACGCGCAGGAGTGCACTGGACTAAGTTATTATGATTGTGGTGATCGACTTGGATATATGAAAGCAGCAGTTGAATTTGCACTTGATCGCGAAGATATCGGACAAGATTTCCGCAAATACCTTAAAGATCTTAACGTATAAAACCATGAAGGCAGAGGGGCGCACACAAGTAATAGAGAGGCTACGGATCGTAGGATCACTTGGTGCGCTTGCGCTATTTGGTTTCCTTGCAACTGGATGTAGTTTACGCGGGAGTAGTTCAGTAACTACTTCAAGTGGGCCATACCAAGTTCGTGTATGGCGTGTAGACCAAGATGTTGACCCACTCAAATCATCAATTAGTAATTTCAATTCTGATAACCAAGGAATTGCACAGGTTACGTACGTAAAAAAGAGTTCTCAAGGATACGAACTCTCTGCACTAAAATCATTAGCTGCTCGTACTGGTCCAGATATTTGGAGCATTCCAAACACCTGGCTCGGAGATCATGTTGCCCGAATTCAACCTCTTCCAGATACATACTTCAATAACCTTGAGTCAACCGCTACCCTCGGAGCAGTTGATGCAGTAAAGAAACTGTATCCTGCAGGTATTGCTGAACAACTTATTAGCACAGATGGAAAATCTGTACTTGGTGCTCCAGGTGGTGTTGATGTACTCAAGCTGTACTACAACCAAGACATCTTCGATTCTGCAATAAATGAGTTCAAGCTATCACTCGGAGATAATTTTGACGATAGTGTTTTCACCCCTGTTCGCCAATTATTGAGCAACCCACCAGACACTTGGAGTACACTAGATAACCAAGTAAAATACCTGACTAAGCGAAGTGGTAACACCATTATCCGCAGCGCTATTGCAATGGGCACTGCTGATAACGTACCTGCAGGTGAAGAAACATTACAGCTTCTTATGATGCAGGATGGTACCCGTATCGTGAGTAGCGATCGTACACGTGCAATGTTCCACATCACAACATCAACATCTTCATTATCGACCACCCGACCAGGAGCTAACGCACTTAATTACTTCGCCTCATTTTCCAATCCAAACAAACCTACGTATTCTTGGAACCCTTCAATGCCCCAGGCTCTGGATGCATTTGCTCAGGGTAAAGTTGCAATGATAATCGGCTTCTCAGATGTTGGTGATACATTGAAAATTAAATATCCTAATTTTCACTTTGATACTGCACCAGTACCTCAATTAACACTTAATGGCCTCCAAAAAGACGTTAACCTGATCAAGTTTGATGTCGAAACAGTTACTAAAAGCGCGGATAGTTATGAAGCATCGTGGCGCTTTATGCAGCGCTATACGCAACCAGACGTTATGAACGATGTTGCAAATGTACAAGGTCGTCAAACACCATACCTTGCTGACCTCACTACTCGCTCCGACAGCTTCCCGCAGAAGCAGATTCTAAGCGGACAAGCTGTATTTGAGAAAAATCGTGATCAATTTGATGGTGCGTTTCGTCAAATGATTGTTGACGTAAGCCAGAACGGTATTCCAGTTGATCAGTCACTCGATAACGCGGCAGAAGTTGTGAATGGACTATTAGCAACTCCAGACGAGTAATGGTACGCACGCCACAAAAATTCTCGCTTCGTAATATACTCGCTGCCGGCTTGATATCTTTTCCGACTCCACTTTTTGATACAACGGATAAAAATCCAAGTGGCGCAACCACTCCGCAAAATCTTGCTAACCACATTGCTAACATTCTGACTGCCCTAGTTATACCTATTGCCGTAGTTGGCATAATTTACTCTGCATACATTCTGATTAGTTCCCAAGGCAACCCTGATGCGTATAAAGTAGTGAAGAAGAATATGAGCTACTTAATCGGTGGAATTGCGATTATCTTATTTGCAACGTACATATTTAACTTCGTTGTCGGATTTTTCCAATAGCGTATGGCTACTACATTTCTCGGAAAACCAGTTCCTACAAAAACTCCGGCACACAAACCGAAGAGGAAAAAAGCTCGACACCGCTGGGAAGTACTTCTCGTTTTACCAGTTGTTTTTTGCGGTGGCTTACTTGCATTACAAAAAACTACATTGGATTCGAGTGTTGCTGAACGATCAACTGGTGCCGCTCTATCCCGAGCACTGAATCAACAACCAGAAAATAGCGCCTCACCAACAAATACACTGGAAAGTATTACACTTGCTCAACAACAACCTCAGACAGGTAGTGGTGGAACTGGAACAAATGGAACTACAACTCAATCAGGAACCAAAGCAACTACTCCCGCTACCACAACTCAAGTAGACGGCACCACATACTGCAGCCCAGCCAAAGTTAAGCCCGTGTTCTTTGATGCAAATAATAACCTCATTTCAATCTTTCCTATTATCCCAAATGGGGTACGTGGACTTGATTCTTCAGGAAACCTATCTCCTACGGTCTGCAGCCCCGCCTATTGGGGACGCGATGTTCTCTATTTCTTCGTATACAAAGGTCTGGCAGTGCTGAACTGGTTTGCTGAAGCATTAGCGATTATCTTAACACTCTATGCAGGCATCCTCTACATGACCGGATTTTACAATGAAGGCAACGTTAAGACAGCCAAGACCATGCTCATTGGTGTGTACACTGGCCTCGCAATTGTTCTCCTTGCTAAAACTATTGTGTATAGCGGAATAAATTTGGCGGTTAAGAATGATCCAAGTACTGTAATTAAGAGTTCGGCACCAATTCCTGGATTAGATAGTAGTAGCGGCACCTCGGGTAGCGGAACAACAACTGGTACAGGTACAGGAGGAAAATGATTCGACGCATCAACCAACTCTTACTCCTACTTGCACTCACACTCGCAGCTCATCCACTTTCTGCACGAGCTGATTTAATTCCACCAATTGAGAGCAATCGCATTTCTCAGCGACAACCCTCAACAACTCTCAATGGAACGTTCGACTGGCTTCAGGGACGGGTTAGTTCAGTCATCTTTTTACTTCTTGGGGGAATGGCTGTGATCTATCTAATTTGGTCTGGTATACAGTACATTACTGCGGCTGGAAACGCCGAACAAACCAAGAAAGCCCGTGAATCAATCATTCACATCGTACTCGGAATAATCCTTCTCGTTTCAACGTATTACATCCTTCGCATACTCATTGGTATACCTTCCCTTTTCGTTCCAGGGAGCTCATAACGGAGAATTAATTTGACAGGTGAAAATATAGACCAGTACAATAGAAACAACACATCTCTAAGGAGGATAATGAAAAAACTTATTTACGCATACGTAATGGCAAGTACAGCAGTAGCTGGCTTTTTAGCTGCCCCTGCATTTGCAGCATCAAATGACCCAGGTGCCATTCAGCCAAGTGGTAGCATCGACTCAAGTGCATCAGCCTTTACTTGGGCTAGCATCAAGACTCTCGCAGGAAGCGTGATTACAATCATGCTCTTCATTGCAGGTTTCGTCGCAGTGGCATACCTAGTGTACAACGGTATACAATACATCACATCGGCTGGTAACGCTGATAAGGTGAAGGCAGCGCGCGCAGGTATCATTAATGCAGTTATCGGTATTGCTGTTATCTCCGCTGCGTACTTTATCGTCAACTTTGCAATCGGTATTGGAAAAGGAGCGAGCCAGATCGTTAACTCTCCAACCACTATTAAATAGTTCTCACGTAAGAAAATAAAAAGGTGTGGGAGTATCCCGCACCTTTTTTTGTATTCATCACCCGAGCTTCAAGTTATACTTATTGCATGTCACCCATAAAAATCTTGCACGTTGTTGCTGATAGTACACAGACTGGCGCACCGCTCCAGGTGTATTACTTATGCAAAGGGTTGAGTGAAACGCACTCAGTACACCTTGCCTGCCCAAATGGCTGGCTGGCAGACATTGCAGAAAAAGCAGGTATACAGGTATACCGCCTCCCTGTCACACCTTGGAAAACGTCTCAGATAAAGTACATTAATTATGTAATTTCTTCTGTAAAACCAGCACTTGTGCACTGCCATGGAGTACGAGCCGGGCTATGGACTCGACTTGCCCCAACAAGTGGTCATCGACCCATTGTATACACTGAACATCTCTGGACAGGTGATTTTCATTTGAAGAGTCGACTTCGTGAGTTGATACAACTTTCAACACTACGACAACTAGGACACAAAACATCCTACACAATCGGAGTGTCAGACTCAGTAACAACCTTCATGCGTGCGCAAGGATGCACTACCAAGGAGCGCTCTGAAACTATTTATTGCGGACTAGAACCACACGATGTATTACAACCCTCAAGTGACTCACTTCACATCGGCACATTAGGAAGCCTAACGTACATTAAGAATGTAGCAGCACTTATTGAAGCTACTGCCCTTGTTCAACAATCTACTCCCCTTACACTTCACATCGGTGGAGACGGACCAGACATGGAGGAATTAAAAACACTTGCAAAGGAAAATAGTGTACACACAGTCTGGCACGGACAACTTCAAGACAGCGCTACATTTTTCAAAAATCTCACCATTTACGTTCAGCCTTCGCTGAGCGAGTCATTTGGAATTGCAGCGTTAGAAGCTATGAGTTGTGGCATTCCAACTATTCTCTCAAATCGTGGAGGTCTTAAGGAAGTAGGTGGAGATGCAGTTCTCTATTCTGAACCAGATACAATTCAGCTTGCTGCAACTATTCAACGACTTTCTGAAGATACTACGCTTCAAAAACAACTCCGAACTCGTGGACCTAAACGTGCGCACGAATTTTCAGTAGAACGCATGGTTACTGCACATGTACAGGTATACAAAAAACTTTTATGAACCGACTCCGAACCCTTGCACAACGAGCACTTACGGTACAACAGATTGTTGGATTGAAACAGGCAATAGAATTTCTCTCTTTCGACACTTCTACACGAATTGATTCACTAAATCAGGGTGCCCAAAGAACTGTTCTGGTTATTGCTCCTCATCCAGATGATGAGGTATTTGGGTGCGGAGGTGCAGTCGCACTTCACCGTGAAATAAACGACATTGTGCATGTACTCTACGTAGCAAATGGAGCTGCAGGAACACGCGATGGTAAAACTGATGCCAATCTCATACATATACGAGAAAAAGAAGCTAAAGCAGGACTTGAGCTTCTAGGTGGAGCGCAATCACTTTTTTGGGATATTCCAGATGGTACTGTTTCACCTACAGCTCAAAATATCGACAAGCTTCGCACTCTGATTGAAAAGATAAACCCACAACTAATATATACGCCATGGGTTCACGATAATCACCCAGACCACCAAGCAGCAACCAAAATACTTCTTGCAACAATACAACCATCTGATACGTATACTGTTCGACAGTATGAAATTTGGTCACCCCTCATTCCAAATACGTATGTACCGATTAAATCTGTTATCAAAAAAAAGCTAGACGCTTGTTACGCACACGAAAGCCAGCTCATTACACGTGGATATGCAGATGGCATTATTGGATTAAATTCCTACCGCGGTATGCAGGCTGGTATTGATGGCCCTGCCGAAGCCTACCTTGAGCTTAATGCACCCCAAACACTTCAACTTAGCCGTTCTTTTTCCCATTAAGGAGAAAGTCGATCCACTGACGCCAGTACGGAATATTCTCTTTACTTACTTCTTGAGTATCACTTGCAAGTACATCCTGCGCAGGAGTGACACTAATACTTGATTCAGGAAGTGCGTACACTGTCTCGTTCGGCATCTTTAAGAGAAGTGCCCGACGCAATTCCTTTTCCTTGTAATCATCACTTTGGTAGTACACCACCAGCGCCTGAAGCCTCGTTTGTTCCTGCTGTTTCAAATCCAACTGTGCCTGGAGTGCTTTTGTATCTTGATCTGAGGTATAACTTCGCAGCACAGACTGAACAGTTAATACACTGAGGTAAATCGCTAAAACTACCAGCCAGAGGTAGCTAAACGAATTTCGAAAAAAGGTAAATACACGCAGAATCATGGTACTAGTATACCATGATCACTCGAGCAAAAACCCCTTATTTTGACGCTTTTAGCGACTAGCAAACATTTGCACAGTAAAGAGAGCAGGATTGCCATTTTCATCAGTCCCCTCGATATCTGCAAATCCAACATCAGTATACTTAGGTGAAAGAAGATTTGCCCGGTGTGCAGGACTATTTAACCAAGCGGTTGTGATTGCCTGAACTGAATGAAAGCCGCGTGCCAAATTTTCTCCTGCAACTCGATATGTGTACCCTGCTTCATCGATAAAATCCCATGGAGCTTTATGGTCTGAAGGACGAAAGTGATCCCAATAACCAAACTCTTTCATATCAATTGCCTTCGCCATTGCTGCATGTTCAAGCTGAACATCAAGGCGAAGTGGGGCAATTCCTGCAGCAACACGTGCAGCATTAGTTGCTGCAAGAAAATCAGTGTCATTGAGCGGCTGTGCAGCAACAACAGCGTGATCAGCAGCGTACGCAGTATCTACGCCCTGCAACTGTAAAAGTACTCCAAGTGAAGCTGAACTTGTTAGAGTTAACATTCGCCCAGCAAGCAAGAACGGTACAATACGATTGAAAGCAGTCCGGAAAGGACGAGCTGAAGCCATTACTATTTTTTTATTTTTTTTGTTTTGAAGAAATTAAATAAGTATACGTCAATCTGATGAAACAGTCAATTAGCTCGTAAACGCCATGCTAAATAAACACCTCCTGAAGTACACTTTTTCATAAGAAAATAAGCCCGCGAATGTTTTAATTATTTATTGTTGCAGTGAAGATCTTGAGCAAATAACCCTGTATACTATGTATATGAATGATATTTTCTCAGAGGTTGGGGCCATAATTGCCGTCGCTACGGCGTGTGCGTTATTAGTCCGATTACTTAAGCAGCCACCTTTATTTGGCTACATTGTAGCCGGTGTTATTTTAGGTCCACTTGTTACAGGACTTGTTCAAAGCACAGCCACACTCGATGCCATGCGACAAATAGGTGTTGCACTTCTACTCTTCCTAGTAGGACTTGAGTTAGATTGGAGTAAAACACGACATCAGTTAAAAACTGCTTTTATCGTTGCACTAATTCAGGTTGCCGGTAGTTTTGTTATTGGAGTAGGTGCAGCACTCCTTACTGGCCTACCAGTACTTACCGGCGTATACATTGGTACGATTCTCTCGTTTTCTTCAACAGTTATCGTCGTAAAATTCCTCTCCGAAAGTCGCGATCTCAACTCACTCCACGGACGACTTGCCTTAGGTATCCTTATTGTGCAAGACATACTTGCCATTGTTGCACTCGTTATTCTTGGAGGAGTAACAGGTCATTCAACCCTCGGTGTTGGAAACCAAGTTATCGTACTTATTGTGAAAGTTGCAGCACTCCTTTCACTCGTTTGGATACTCTCACAATATGTTCTTCCACCACTCTTTGCTAAAATCGCCCGCTCTACTGAACTCTTGTTCATGTCGAGCATTGCGTGGTGCTTCTGCTTTGCTATTCTGATTAATCAATTTGATTTTCCATTAGAAACTGGTGCCTTTTTAGCAGGTATAACACTCGCATCTCTCCCATATGGCCTTGATATTGTAAACCGGCTACGGTCTCTACGAGACTTCTTCGTTGTAATATTCTTTGTAAGTTTAGGCTTAAGTCTGCAATTACCAAGTGGATCCTACCTGATTCTTACTGGTGCCTTTCTTCTTTTCACAGTATTTGGCAAGCCAATTATTACATTCTTATCCCTCAGTTTGTATGGATATCGAAGTCGGACATCACTATTGGCTGGTATTACTCAGAGTCAGCTCTCTGAATTCTCACTGATTTTGATTGCCCTCGGTATGGCACGTGGAAATATCTCCCCCGAGTTAGGTTCTGCACTTACATTTACTGCAATTATTTCCATCGTATTCTCAACAATTGTTCACGGAGTACGAAACCCACTGTTCCGATCACTTCGTGGAATGCTCAGGATTGCAGAACGTAAACACCACCACACTGAACATGTAAGTGAGGAAATGGAACAGCGCCTCGATAATCATATTATTATCTTTGGATACCACCGCATGGGCTATCACATTCTCAAGAAGCTTCATGAGCTTGGTCACCGAGTAATGGTGGTAGATTTTAATCCTGACATCATCAGAAAGCTCCGTGAACAAAGCATCGACTGTGTGTATGGAGATATTGAAGATGAAGAAATCTTCGACGCCATTCACCTTGAACGAGCATCCATGGTTGTCTCAACCGTTCCACACCGCGACGAAACGAGCTACTTAATTGAGCAAGTTAAAAAGCGCAAGGGTAGTGCGAATTTGATCGTAACTGCACATGATATCGATGACGCACTGCACTATTACCAAGTTGGAGCTGATTACGTCATCCTTCCCCATCTGTTAGGCGGAGAACACGTGGCTGAACTCATTACCCATTACCAAGAACACAACCTCGGGCAGTATATGAAACACCGAGCTGAGGAACTAAAGCTACTTCGCACCAAGAAGCATGCTCTCTACTTCGATTAGAGATCTTTTAAGAGCTGGGTTGCTGTAAACCCTGGATTAATACGAAGTCGATTCAAAGCATACATATCATCGCTATGATGAACATCACCCGGATGTGTTGTTGTTGCTGAAGTAAAACCTGCCTGTTTAACGAGAGCTTCAGTTACTGTCGTATACTTTCCAGACGGGTAACAAAAAGATGTAACCGTACCTCCAAGATGACTTTCTAAGTCCTGTTTGCTCTGAGTAATTTCTTTACGTTGAGTTGCTTCAGATGCCGTCGATAAATCGATGTGATTTATCGTGTGTGCACCAATCTCAATCCCCGCTGCCTTCATTTCTTTGAGATCATCCCACGTCATATAATTGCCACCAATCATGCCTGTGATGATATAAATTGTGGCCGTCCAATTATATTTTTTCAAAATTGGATATGCAGTAGTCTTAAAGTCTTCGTACCCATCATCAAACGTCATTACCACACTTTTAGCATCACCTTTTCCCGCAACATAGTCTGCCATCGTAATTGAGGTGTACCCCGCTGCCTTCATAGCAGCAATTTGTGCATCCAACTCATTAGGAGGAACTGATAATCCATACCCAACAGGGTCGGTTTTTTGATTTACTCCCGATTGAATGTAGTGATACATCAATACATGAGATGCATCAGTACTCTTAGTAATCGGGCTAGCCGAAGCACTCGGAGTTGGGGAGGTGTCAGGTGATGCAGATGGTGTTAGGGTTGATGAATCAACCTGAGGTGTCACTTTGGTATATGAATGCCACCCCGCAAAAGACGCATATCCAATGAGCAAACCAACAAGGGCTGCAATAAAAGGAGGGAGTAACTTTCTTAGAATCTTATTCATGATACTCATCGTATCACGTATATTTTACAGATCAAAATTTACATTTCATATAGTATCATACAAATCAAATGCCCTGTTCGGTTTCTGACATAACGTAGTTTTCCACAGGTGGATAACCATTGAATAACTTTCTGCCAGTGGTACTTGTTGGTTACGAACCGTATACTAAATGTATGCAAAATATTTTCGCTGCATCTATTGCCCACGCAGCCAACGTTACCCCCCTTGGTACGATAAAACCTGGCCAAGATCCAACAAAAATAGTAGGCCCACTTTTAGGGCAGGTTATCTACGTACTTACTTGGGTGGCAGGTTTTCTTGCAGTCTTCTACCTGATCCGCTCAGGAATTCTGTACATCACCTCTGCGGGAGATCCAGACAAAGCAAAGGCAGCTCGTTCAGGTATATTGAACGCAGTAATTGGAATTATAGTAATCGTTGCTGCTTATCTCATAATCAATAAGGCAATTGGAATTGGCACTCTAATTTCTTCAGGCGCTACCCCGTCCTAGTCTTCTAGCGCTTAATGCGCGGATGCCATTCAATATCAGGCTGTTCAAGCCTATGGTTTGCAATACGCGCAGCAACAAAGAGTAAATCTGAAAAACGATTTAAATACTGTAATACCTTAGGATCAACAGACTCTTCAGTTGCAAGCTCAACTACTGCCCTCTCCGCGCGTCGTGAGACTGCTCGTGCCAAGTGTAAAAAGGAACTCTCAACACTTCCACCCTGCAAAATAAAGGCTCGCAACGGTGCTAGCTCACTTTCCCATGTATCAATAGCAGACTCGAGGTATAAAATATCGGAATCCTGTAATACTGGATCCTTTCGCTTCTCTTCGGTTTCAGTACGTGCAAGTTCAGCACAGATTGTAAAACTTACCCACTGCACCTGTGTAAGCACTTCCACGACGTCAATAAATATATCATCTGTAAGATGAGCCAAAGCAACCCCGATCACAGCTTGCAATTCATCGACTTCCCCGTAGGAATGTACTCGAATATTGGATTTCGATCTTCTCTCTCCGCCATACAGCGAAGTAGTACCTTCATCACCAGTTTTTGTATAGATTTTCATGCACCTACCTTACCACATACAGAAAAATACTCCAGATAATCTATATACATCGATGGTCTATACTATATATTATACTAAGAAAGTACCTTTTCTAACCTGTTAGATGTGTGATTAGTTTTATTGGTCGAGGTAACGTACTCACTACCTTCTAAAATGAATTGAGTGATCTTAGCTGTATCACCTGGCGAACTACACAGTACTCGACCACCTTGTAAGCCTTGCTCTGCTACGATTTGGTGAGCAGCACCAGAAAAAACAATAGGCTTCCCCTGATCAAAGAACTCTCTTACTAGTGATATCGCCTCTGACATCGAGCAGATTGCATCAATACTTTCCATTCCTTCCGGAACTACAAGCGCATCAAAGAGGTCGCATGTCACTAACTCAATAGGCAAATCGATAAATACTTCCTTACCTCGATGATCGTTGTCATATGTTTCTATAACAAGCTGAGGTAGTGCTGTAGTTGTAAAAACTTCTGCCCCCTCTCTTTCAACTGTACGTCGTATCTTGGTTAAATCTACTTCGTCCACACCATCACTAAGTAAAATTACTATTCGTTTTGCAAGTAAATTCATATATTTAATTACTACTTAAACTTTTTTGAAGTGGGAACGGAGAGTGCTTAAAGCATTCTGGATATATGTCATAACATGGTAGAACTCAACAAGGACAAGAAATAAGAATGTAATTCCACACACTAAAAGAAATCCACCCGGAGTATGCTCCAGAGAAAATATGTACCCTAGCAATGGAATAACTTCAATTACCCTACCCTTTACTTGATCAGGTTCCACTTTACCTAAATCGCCATTGGAGTTTGCATCACCCTTTGTTGTAAACACCTCCGTTCCATCACTGCCATATGAAAGCTGAGTTATCCTGTGCGTTATTTCTGTTCCATTACCATCTTTCAATGAGTATGAAATTACATCACCAACAACATACTGATTCGTTGGAAGAGACCGAGTAATTACGACACTACCAGCAGGAATAGCTGGCTGCATACTACTTGTGAGCACAATCTGAGCTGAGAAACCTCGGTATGAACTCCGAATCAAAAATGCCGAAGACAGTATTATGATAAAAAATGTGAGAGAAATTGCAGCGTACACTCGGCGCATCATATGAACTCCTAGGATGGTTCTGGTATATGCTGAGTACCAGTAAATGTAAGGTCAAAAACCATAGACTGGTTTTGTTCAGTTACAGATGGGCTCAACGTAACCTTAAGGACGTATCGCTGAGTACTATCACTGGGTAATATAAGGCCCGTACCGCGAGCTGCTTGCAGGTCAGCAATAGTTCCTGTGTACCCCGCCTGAGTTGCCAAACCTGTATCATCTACCGGAAATATTCCTATAGTTACTTTGTCACCTATATTTGTACCATCCTTAACTGAAGCTGTAAGACTAAGATCAAAATCAACCACTCCTGTGGCAACATTCTTTAGAAAAATGTACCGCTGATCTGTCTCACCAGGCACAAGTGTAAAACTAAAGCCAGGCCGAGTTGTTTCGAACAACGACGAAGAACCATTCTGCGAATTACTAACGAGAAGATTTGCACTTCCTGAATTAATTGTACTTCCAGCCAAAGTTGCACTCGCTGAAAATAACGCATGAGTTCCATCTACAACAAAACCTAACCAAAGCAGCACAATTAAAAGACTAAAAAAGAATCGTTTTGGTATACGCATGTGCAGTACGAATTAGTTACTATACAACAATCTGTATCGACCAGGCTGACGCCTTACAGTTGTATACCAACACTAATTCCTAGACTGAACCAAAAACCGATACAAAACGTGAAAACTCTATGAACGTACTAAATATCCAGTCTGTAAAAGGTTTTTCGAAACAGACTCTTCAAGGCAAAGTGAATAGAGACTCAATGGTAGCTGCGTAACTATAGATTGAGTAAGGCGAAAAATAGCTTCAGGGTATATTTCAGTAGCGTAAAAATTCAAAAGGAAACCAAGTGGCTTTTCCGAAAATATCTGACCTAAATCGCTGAGCAATAATGGAAGATGTTCTTCTAACCGCCAGATTTCTCCCTGACTGCCACGCCCAAAAACAGGTGGATCTAACAATATAATATCGTATGTATTACCACGACGAATTTCACGAGCAATAAACTTCCGCACATCATCAACTATCCAACGAATACTTTCAGAAGCCACTTTTGAAGCGCGAGAATTTTCACTTGCCCAGTGTACTACGCCCTTCGAGGCATCTACATGACAGACGTCTGCACCGGCAAGTGCCGCGGCAATACTCGCACCTCCTGTGTAGGCAAACAGGTTCAAAACACGAGGCTTAACCCCTTTCTTAACTGAGTCCTGAATTATCTTTGTAAGCCACTCCCAATTTGCAGATTGCTCTGGGAAAATACCAACGTGACGAAATGGAGTCGGTTTAAGAGCAAACTCAACACCTTGCCACTTCATATTCCACCCCTTTGCAGATGGCTCTCTAGTCCACTCACCTTGTTCAAATATACCCTGCGCGGTTTTCCAACCAGCATGATGTTCTGTTATGTGCCACAACGCATTCGATTCAGGCCGAGAAATAATATTTT
This sequence comes from uncultured Candidatus Berkelbacteria bacterium, assembly GCA_903834195.1. Taxonomy (GTDB): domain Bacteria; phylum Patescibacteriota; class UBA1384; order CAILIB01; family CAILIB01; genus CAILIB01. The sequence continues at coordinate 24,591 of CAILIB010000029.1, forward strand.
GTCCAAAGCGTTCTAGCCGTCGCCCATCACCCGACTGTAACAATTCGTAGTCTGACCAATTCTGGGCGATGATTGTTTCAAGTGACATATATGTTGTTTGATTTATAGAGAACTAACCTGGTCCGATTCTAGTTGAAAGAGCTATTAAAAGAAATACTCTAGCAGGACGACCGCTCTATCCGCTGAGCTGCGGGCGTGAGCGAGGAATCTTATTCAAATACTCCTGTAGCCTAACAAAAAATGTGCTACGATACGATAGATGCGCATGTCACTATCAAATATTCTACGAGTCGTATTTACGATTATCCTCACTGTACTGGGGATACTTTTCTTTCGCTCCACAAGCCATGAAGTACGCTCAGGATACGACATACTCAAGCAAGCTAACGGTTGGTACGTTATTGGCTGCGCTATTCTAACTATCGCCCTCATCCTCTCTCAAGCTTATGCATTCTGTCTTTGCTATAACTCTATAGGTAAAGAGGTGAGTCTTACAAAATGTATCAGCCTCTTCCTTAAACGCTTCTTCCTCTCCCCGTTTATTCCTGGTGGATTTTCGGTTGCACAGTACACTCTCAACCAAGACCTTGAAGAGTACAACATCACAAAATCTGAGAATGCCTTTGTATCCACATCATTTATATTAGGTGGGCAGTTTTCATACGTCCTCATTCTCGTCCCAACTTTTCTTATCACAATATACAACGGTACAATTCAGGATTCCTCTCAACTGTACAACGGCTTAATTATCTTTGCGGTTGCGGTTTTTATTCTCTGCCTAGTACTGTACCTTTTCCGTCGTGAACTTCTCAGTAAACTCAGAGTTTGGCTCCATCCCCATGTTGGCAGTTTCAACATTCGTCCAATTATTGAAGCCGTTGCATTCAGCCTGATGGCAGACATATTTGGCATACTTACACTCTGGACCGCACTACGTGCAATTGGAGTAGATGGCAATCTTGTAACAGCTTCGATGGGATACATCATTACAATCTTTATCATTACACTCTCGCCTCTGTTTCAAGGACTTGTTGTGGTTGAGGGGGCGCTTGTCTTCACGCTCAAGGCGCTCGGAGTTGATGAAAGCCAAGCAATCGCTGGAGCTCTGGTCTTCCGTTCTTTCCAATTATGGATGCCCCTCATACTTGGGGGCATCGTATACATTGTTCCTATCATGCTACGGTGGCTGAAAAAGGGACATGCCCACCTCACTCAATCTTGACACGCCTAGTCATCGGCGGTATAACGATGCCACTTGACCTTGGTGCGGAAGCATATGCTAGCAGTAAGGAAGAAGTACATCTACGTATGTTGCCCAGGCGACATACGTAGACGTTCCTCATCAACTAATCCCTTTTACACGGGGTTTTTCTTTCAGCTATAGACTATACGTACGGTAATCGCTCCTATTCACTACAAAGCACCGTTGATATGCCCAACCAAGACGTTAGAACATTCCTGGCAGAAGCCAGTACAATTCTCCTCTCGTCTCTCGACTACGAAGCAACACTCGCACGCGTAGCAGATCTCGTTGTACCAAAGTTCGCCGACTGGTGCACTGTCAGTATTATTGATCCAAATACTGGCAACCGAAGCAATCTATTTGCAAAACACGTCGATCCTAAAAAGGTTCGTCTTGCTGAATTATGGCGAACAAAAACTCCGTATGATCCGAATGCAATAGGCGGTGAAAGTGCGGTTCTTCGTACGGGTAAATCTGAAATATTCCCTCTGGTCACTCCTGACATGATTACGAGTGCACCTCTCTTAGGTGAAGATATTAAAGATCTCATTTTAAAACTCCAGTTACACTCCTATGTTTGTGTCCCCCTAAAAGTACGTGAACGCGTACTGGGAACGTTAAGTATTATCTGGGCAGACTCAAATAATACGTATAGTGAACAAGACTTGGCCATGTTCGAAAACCTAGCAAGTATTGCAGCTATCGCAATCGACAATGCCCAACTGTATACCGCTGCCCAAGAACAAATCTCTTCTCGAACCATTGCTCAAGATGAATTGAGTAAACAAATCGAACAGCAACACATTATTGCTCAGCTAGGCCAACAAGCCCTTTCCGGTATATCAATTGAGGAATTGATGCATGACTCTGTGAAACTGATTGCAGCAACCCTAGAAACAGAGTACGTACATATCTTAGAGAAACTTCCTGAAGAAGATGAATTTTTACTTCGTGCGAGCACTGGCTGGCCTAAGTTTCTTACTGGAAATCTTAAAGTGAGCACTGACCCTAGCATGCCAATTGGGCAAGCATTTTCCTCTAATCGTCCTGTAGTAATTACTAATCTCACAAAACAAAAACGCTTCAAAAATCAGGATTTCTTAAGCCAGCAAGGTATTACAAGTAGCGTAACTATTACAATTGGTGGTAAACAGGATATCTGGGGAACCTTAGGTGCACACACTAAAAATAAGCGCGTATTCAGCAAAAATGATATTCAGTTTCTTCAGTCAGTTGCCAATGTACTTGCCCTCTCACTTGATCGTGTTGAGGCTGAAGAGCGCATGCGCTTCCACGCGTTTCATGATACGGTAACCGGCATTCCTAACCGTGCACTTCTCCAAGATCGACTCGAACTTGAAATCGCCCGAGCCAAACGAAATAACAGCCAAGTTGGTATTCTTTTTCTCGATCTAGATCGGTTCAAACACATTAACGACAGCTTAGGTCACGCAGTAGGCGATCTCGTTCTCAGAGAAGCTGCAGACCGTCTCAAAATATGCACCCGCCCTGGTGATACTATTGCTCGCTTTGGTGGTGATGAATTTGTAATGGTTCTTCCCGATATACTAAATACCGACGAATTAGAAGTTATCGCAAAACGCACACTCGCAAGCTTCGAACCGAGCTTTGTGATTAACTCACGCGAACTCAGTATCAATGTAAGTATTGGAATTGCACTCTATCCCCACGACGGTGAAAGTGTTGAGGACATCATCATGAATGCTGACACTGCACTCTACCGAGTCAAAGAGTTAGGGCGCAATGGGTACCGTTTGTATACTCAAACCATGAACCTGCGTTCCTCTGAACGACTCACTCTGGAGAGTGAGCTGCGCAAAGCTCTCGAACAGCATCAGTTTGAACTCTGGTATCAACCAGTGGTAGATATCGCGCGCAACAAAATTATTTCTGGTGAAGCCCTACCGCGTTGGCGACATCCTACTCTTGGCATAATTTACCCAGGCGATTTTTGGGAACTCGCCGAAGACACCGGCTTAAGTATTCCTCTTTTTGAGTGGAGTCTAGAAACCGCTGCCAATCAAATCGCAGCCTGGAATAGCGAAGATTTTCCCCCTGTAACCATTGCTATAAACCTTTCAGCCCGTCAGCTCGAACACCCAAACCTAATCGAAAAGTGTAGGAGTATTATTTCAAAAACAGGCATTTCAGCCAACCGAATCGAGATTGAGGTCACTGAAACCATGGCCATGCAAAACATTGATCGCACCGTAGAAACACTTAAAGAGCTGCGTAATCTTGGGTTTAGCACTTCGGTGGACGATTTTGGTATCGGCCATTCTTCCCTTAACTACTTAAAACGATTACCAGTTAGTAAATTAAAAATTGATCGCTCCTTTATAAGTGATTGCATCGATAATCCACAAGATGCTGCAATTGTTCGAGCAATTATTTCACTTGCTCAAACTCTAAACTTCAAAGTTACCGCTGAAGGAGTTGAGAATAATGATCAGCTCTCATTTCTTCTCTCATTGGGATGTAATTCAGCGCAAGGATATCTCTTTAATCCAGCCCTTCCTGCAGTTGCATTTACCGAGTTACTTCAGTAGGGTATTTGAATATATGTGTTAGCAGCTTATATTATTGACTAATCTATTTAGATACAGTAAAATGGCTGCATGACACGTTCAGACCTCCTCAAAGAATTCTTCGAATCACTTATACCGTTCCAACGCCTGGTCCGTACCCAGAAGGAACGATTCTTTAAGGATCTCGAAATTTCCCCCACTCACCTTGAGCTTCTCTATTTTCTTAAACATAGTGAAAAATCTACAGTAAAGGATGTTGCCAGCCGATTAAACATCACAAGTAGCGGTGCCACCCAAGTAATCGAAGAAGCTGTCCAACATGAACACATTGAACGCACTACAGATGAAATAGACCGGCGGGTTGTGCACCTAACAATCACACCTAAAGGCGCTGCATTCGCCAAGGAACTCGGTAAAAAACACATGCACCAAATGGAAGAATGCTTCGCCGAAGTTACTGACGAAGAGATCATCGCTCTCACCGCACTCTACACAAAAATCATCCCCCACCTTCGTAAAAATTTAGCTCACATCAATGACTAATCCAGAACACCCAAAGCCGCAGCACCAATCGTTCCTCAAACACTGGGGTAGTTTAGTTGTACTAAGTCTAGCGCTGGCGATCATAGTTATTGATACAACACTCTTGAATGTATCACTGACCACGATCATCAACGACCTCAAAACCGATATTCAACACCTACAATGGGTGATTACTGCCTACGCTCTTACACTGGCTGCACTCACTATTACTGGTGGCCGCCTCGGTGACTTTTTTGGTCGCAAGAAGATGTTCATTCTCGGTGCTATTCTCTTTGCCATCGGCTCGCTTACTGCATCATATAGCACCAACTTTGTTACGCTTCTCCTGGGTGAATCTCTGATTGAAGGTATCGGTGCCGCACTGATGATGCCCGCAACAGCTTCGTTACTTGTGAACAACTTCCATGGCCGCGATCGCGCTATTGCCTTCGGTGTTTGGGGTGGGATTGCTGGCGCAGCTGCTGCTATAGGACCTGTTCTTGGTGGATACCTCACTGCCCACTACTCGTGGCGTTGGGGCTTCCGGATTAACGTTTTCGTAGTTCTTATTTTACTTGCCTTCTCATACTTAGTGAAAGAAGCAAAGGGAGAAAAGAAAAAGATTACCCTTGATATTACCGGTGTATTTCTCTCGGCTTTTGGCCTTCTTAGCGTCGTATTCGGTATTATCGAATCTACAACCTACGGCTGGTGGCAAGCCAAAGAAACCTTTACAGTGTACGGTCACGCGATAACCTTTGGCAACCTGTCAGTCACCCCAATTAGCATGCTGATTGGTGCAATTCTACTCACTATTTTCTTCTGGTGGGAGAACGTAGTTGAAGCTAAAGGAAAGACTCCGCTTATTTCGATGCACATCTTTGCAAATAAGGCTTTCAGTGCTGGTTTAGTTACTGTGAGTGTTATTTCTCTTGGTATGTCTGGTATTTTCCTCGCTATCCCAATTTTCCTTCAGACAGTGCGTGGCATGGACTCACTCCAAACTGGGTATGCTCTCTTACCAATGTCACTCGCACTTCTGATTGTGTCTCCAATTGGCGCAGTGCTTAGTCATAAAGTATTACCAAAGTACCTAGTACAAGCTGGATTACTTTTGAACGTAGTGGCACTATTCTACTTTAACCGCCTATTTGGACCAGATACTACTGCTGCACAACTTATTGCTCCACTCGCAATCTACGGTGTTGGCATGGGTCTGGTAATGTCACAAATTAACAATATTATTTTGTCGGCACTTCCTGTTCAATACGCCGGTGAAGCATCTGGTATTAACAGTACAATGCGCCAGCTCGGCTCAACACTTGGCTCAGCTATTATTGGTGCAGTTATCATTTCTTCACTCAGTAGCCATATCACCAGTGGAATTCAAAATAGTACAGTTATCCCAACTGCTGCTAAACCACAAATTATTGCTCAAGCAGCTGCGGAAGGTTCAAATATCGAGTTTGCTGGACCAAGTAAGGTCAACTCAACTACCTCCCCTGTCATAGCCACAGAAATGACATCTATTAGTCACAACGCAATTGCTCAATCTGACGTTGATGCAACCCTCTACACAATTGGTTTTGGAATCCTTGGTTTTGTGCTTTCATTCCTCCTCCCAAGCGAGCGTCCAAAAACCCACGGACCAGCAGAAAAACAACCCGCTGCAGGTCACTAGTCTAGAGAATATTTACACTACGTGCAGCGAGCAGAGTAATGATCGTAAGTGATACTCCAGCTTGTACAATCATGAGAATCTTAGCCCAACGAGAGATTGGAGCTGTGTCGGTAGTAGAAAACGCTGCGCTCGTATTAAACGATAAATACAGGTAGTCAACGAAGAGCGGTTTCCATGTCATTAACATGAGCCGCTCTTTTACGTGTACGTCCAACATCATAGGTTGAAAAAGAAAGGCACCACTGACATGTTCAGGTTTAATTGCCCGAATATGCGGACCACCTGCATCCAATCGCCAGTACCAATTCGCAAAGATGAGGATATTTGTCACCCAAAGTAACACCGCTGAACGAAGTAGTTGCACAGGCTCAATACTGTGCTGTGGCAGTGCAGATATAAGAAGTGCAATTGAAAATACAAGAAACAGAGTGAGCACACTCAAGAGTAGGTAACTCACCGACTGTGCATGACCATGTTTTCCTTTTCGATGATAAAAGAAGATTGGCACTGAACAAACTAGAGCAATACCCAACGGTAGCCAAGCTGGACCAATCAACAAATTATCCGGTAGCGCAGCATACAAACCAACAATAGAGAGTGTAGCCAGTACCGACGGCCAGTGAGGTTCGTGTTCAGTTTTCATGTACCAATGATACACGTAAATAGGAAGTTGGGAGAAGCCCTATTTTGCAGTAAGGTAGAAGAAATCTCGATCTATATCATGGAGATATGAGTAAAAATCTCCGTTTTGCGCACCTTTCATGAGTACCTGTGATACATATTGCCCAGGTTTACCACTTGGATTAAAAAAGTTAAAACGTACCCAGAACGGGTTAATATCGAGCTGCATAGCATTAACTGCACCAGCACTCTTAAGGGCATAGGCTAAGGTAGTTGGAGTAAGAGCATTCCCCATCGCAAAGACAAGATTTCCATCTGCTGTTATACCAACTCCACTTCGCCAGGTATAAATATCAGAAGTAAGAGTACGACCCCACAGTTTTTTGTTACGTTCTCCTTGTGTCCCAATCTCACCATTTTCAATGAGCATTGGGCAGTTTTGTCGAGCAAAAATAACATCCGAACCAAAGGCTTGACCCTGGTATCTTTCAATTGTGACATGACCATCGGTATGACCAATAATAGTTGCAGCATCCGTCTGCATTGCATTGTATGTCACCCCATTCAAGTACATTCCATAATTACCATCAATGACTTGAAATCCCCCATCAAACGCCGCAACTAATTTGCCAGATTTAAGAACAGTATCTTGAATAGTACCCGAGCCTGGATGAGCCTTTCCACCTGGCTCAAGCCGACCTGCAACTTCACCCAATCGAAATACCGACATATCTACTTTCACCAGCGTTGCAAACGCATAACTACGATCGGCGTCAGGGCGGATAAATGTATCTGCCATAACTTCACTTCCCGGAACCACATCAACCGTATGATTTGCCCACACACCTTCTCCTGCTAATGGAGTAAAGAATGTAGTTGGAATAGTATCTAGGTTAAGTTTAGACTTTTCAGGGGCCTGCTTAGTTTGCGGAGAATCAGCTATCTGCGGAGCTTCAACTGTTTTATATTTGTACTGTTCCTGCTGAATTTTATCAGCAAAATTAAACAGTATTCGCTCCATCGCTACCGTACGATCAACTCCAATAACTGGGCGCAAATAATGATCTGCGATAAGCGCGGCCAACTCTGGATTATTCTTTACTTGAACTAACGCATAACTAAGTGCTCCAATAAAAATAACTGGAACTGCACTCCAAATGTACACCCACCAATAAATCTTTTGTTTTTTGCGCCCATAGCGAACATTTTGTGGAACTTCAAAAGCTCCTCGCGGTAATGGTTTCCGATATGTTTTCTCGGATGAGCGCGAGTTAGTCTTAGGAGCTAATTTTAGTGGTGTTCTCTTTTTAGTCACTAGTATATTATACCTGAACAGTGGTTTTTCCTTTACCCGGAAAATGCTCAACTTGATGGGTCAATGCTTCAACAAGTACTTCTGAGAGTGCTTTTCCTTTTACGGTATCTATTGTTATTTTAACATTCTTTTCTAGCACTCCATTCTCTGATAATTCACGTACAGAATATAGTGAAAGCAATCCACCCCCTGGGTATGGGTGTAGATTCTGAATGGTCTTCTCTTTGGTTTTTTGTACCTCAGGTCGCAAATAATAGAGTAATGAAGTTTCAGTACTTCCCCCATGAGTATCAGAAACTCCAAAAAGATCTTTCGCACGTGCGCGTACGGCAGGAGTATAGGCAAACATACTCACAACTTTGAGTGAACTTTGCCGACTAAACTCTTCGCAAATGGTTGCAGCTAAATTCACATTGCCGCCGTGGGCATTGTACAAAATTGCTTTGCTAAATCCGCTCTTTGCCAACCATTCAAACAAGTTTTGAAGCACATGCATCATGTCAAATGCATTTACTGAGAGTGTTCCATCAAATCCATCATGCTCAATTGAGTCACCAAACCACACAGCTGGATAGAGCATTACACCTGTTGGATTACTTGCTTCGACCATCGATGCAATACTCTCGGCAATGTATGTATCGGTCAGCAGAGGAAGGTACGGACCATGTTGTTCAAACGCACCAAAAGGAATAATCGCCACAGCATTTTTGTGTGATTTTATTTCTTCGGTGGTTAAATTTCCTGCAATCATTGGTGGGTAATCACAATAAATAGGTAAGAACGGAGGAATGGAACAAGCAATGGCACAAGCGCATATAGAAAGGCTAGAGGGTACGGTATGCGCGTAGGAAACGCGCCTCGCACAAGTGCTTTTTCACTACCAGCAATATACCCCTTTTTCTCAACGTTGAAACCAGCTTTTTGCACGACTTCCAGCAATTCAGCCATCGAATACTCGTGATGATGTAACTGTTTACGAGTTGGACCTTCATGAACAGGGTAAATCGGCCGACCAAAAATTACCCGAATCCGATTTGCCAGATTACAGATATTTGGGGTGGTAAGAATTACTCTCCCCTCTGGCGAAAGTACGCGCTTTAACTCCGATACGCAGTGCTCAGGACCGTCTTCAAAATGCTCAATAACTTCTGTGAATAAAATTACATCAACACTTTTATCGGCAATTGGTACTACTTCATGCTCGACATCACACTGCACAATTTCTAATCCCTGAGCTTCTAATGCAGATTGAGTGTTGAACCGATTAGGATCGTAATCCACACCAATAACTCGAGTTGCTCCAAATCGTTTACAACTGAGTGCAAGGTGACACGGAAGCGTACCAATATCCAGCACAGTTTTTCCCACTACCTGACTCTGAGAAAGAAGTCGTAACGTATCTACATACCTACTACGGTGGAGACGAAAATACTCAAGCTCGGCTGAGTTATCAGGTTTAATCTGGCGAATAAGTGTATATGCAGTGGATCGATTCATACTACTCAGCATCTAAAAAGTGTTTCCCTTTTAGCTCATCGGGCAACATCTCGCCCTCTGTATACATTTCGTACCCATCGCCATACCCAAGTTCCTTCATTAACCCAGTTGGCGCGTTGCGTAATTTAAAAGGAACTGGCAGATTTCCTGTTTCTTTTACAACCTGTTGAGCGCGCCGTAACCCATCGTAGGCGCGACGATCTTTCTTACAACTGGCCAAATATGCCACCCCATGCGCCAAATTAATGGACGCCTCCGGGTAGCCAATTGATCGAACCGCCTCAAATACAGCATTCGCCACTACCAGTGCAGTTGGCTGGGCGAGTCCAACATCTTCCGAGGCAAACACCACCATACGCCGCGCAATAAAGACTGGATCTTCCCCGGCTTCGATCATGCGTGCCAGGTAGTAGAGCGCAGCATCAGCATTACTGGCGCGCATACTTTTTATGAAGGCTGAGATTGTATTGTAATGTTCCTCACCTGTTTTGTCGTAGCGCAAGCGAACCTGACCAGCTTGCTCAACTGTTTTCTGAGTAACTTCTCCATATAACGCGTGTGCCGAATCAATTAACCCAATCAATTGCCGAGCATCCCCACTCGTGAGGGTGGTGAGCCATTTTTTAGCTTCTGCATCTTGCACGAGTTGAGTACGCTCAATTACTAAGCCCATTTCATCAGGAGTAAGCGATTGCAACACAAACACACGACAGCGCGAGAGCAAGGCTGGAATCACTTCAAAGCTCGGATTTTCGGTGGTGGCACCAATTAAGGTTAATTTGCCTGATTCAACCCATGGCAGGAGAAAATCTTGTTGCGATTTATTAAAACGGTGAATTTCATCCAAAAATAGAATGGTCGGCTGAAGATCGTTTTCAGCTTGCAGAAGGATTTTGCGAATATCGTCTTTACCGGCTGAAACAGCTGAGAGCTCGTATAGCGTTGCTTCTACTGCCTCAGCGTAAATGCGGGCAATAGTAGTTTTACCCACACCTGGCGGACCCCAGAGAATAAATGACAGGAGACGCTTAGATTCAACAGCTACCCTTAGCGGTTTTCCGGAGCCTATAAGATGCTGCTGACCTACCACTTCATCCAGATTTTTTGGACGCAATCGAGAAGCTAGCGGCTGTTTGCCGATATGTTCGGGGAAAACGCTTACTTGTTCGGCTTTCTTTCGGTTCATACCAGTAGCATACCACGTTTTTATCTAATTTCCATCTCGTTATTAGCGCATAATTATATCAATAATTGGCTATGGTAATTGACAAATCGTATAAATGTGTGTATATTGTCGAGACTCAAGGAGGTCACAACATGGGTTTCTAGCACAACTAGAATCGGCGTTCGGCGCTCGAGATAGGTACAACCCTTCTCCAGCGCCCTCGTAAACCATGATCTGCACCACCGAATGAGAAAAGCAAAAGATACCACACAAATAGGAGGTGTGTTATGAGCTACAACTAAAACCGCGCTAAGCGCATAAACAAATCAGGACTAATGTCCGGATCAAAAAAAGAAGCCATTTAGGCACCTTGGGACCCATAGCACGCAACGAAGCAGCTAGGGTCCCTTTTATTTACTTCTCTTTTCTCAACTTTGCCCCATCCCACGCCAGTGAAAAAATCTGCGCAACTGTATTGGCAATTTCTGGGCTTTGAATCAGTACACCAAAGTGGTTTTTATTTGTGTAATTGAAAAACTTAATTCCCCAATCTGTGAACACTGTTAATGAACCTTCAAGAAGTAGCTCCCCCGGCAAAAAGTGAATTGCCTCACGGAGCTCTTTTTTATTTTGAGCTTCAGTAAGCATTTCCTTGCTTACATAAATAACCTTAGAGTGGATTCCTCGTTCTACTCGAGTATTAACCGTCTGTTTACGTTGCTGGGGAAACGTTTCTACCACAATATCCAAAGGAGAAATGGTAAGCATCTCAGTATCAGAGGTCATCTGATCACTGCCGTAGTTCTCAAGCTCAACCAACCCATCTTTACCCTCAAAGAACCGAACTACGGGCTTATCAGAGCGAAAATTGTACATCGCCTCAAGCTGGGTGATATTTGCCTTCAGGTCAGAACGATGTGCCTCAAGCTCAGCAATATGAGTATCAACCAACTGTTCGAGAACTGCTGGGTGCTCGGCACGGAAGTAACTTCGCTTACCTTCAGGTGCTTCTTTCAAAAGACCAAGTTTGGAGAGACGCTCCAAAATAACGTACACCGTGACCCGCTTAATACCGGTTTTTGTAGCCACATCTTGCACACTAGCTGTACCCAACTGCAAAAGTGCCAAGTAGGTAGCTGCTTCTTTGTCTGAAAGCCCAAGTTTTTGTAAGAGTTCTTGCATGAATACAGTATACATAATCCGTATACTTTTATCAATAAGTGACAATATTAAATATACTTTCTAATCTTTAAAGTATAAATAAAATACATTGTAATTATAAAACCTCTTGACATAATTCAATTTTGCGGGTATACTGCCGTTTGTCAGTTGAAAAGGGAGTGAGTACGCAATGAACCGGCCTAAACAATTATCGGCTTGGCTTGCCTCACCCTTTTCAACAAAAGACGAGCTCATTAAAAACTCGACCACCTGGAGGCGCTGGCGCTTTTCTAAGTCAGGTTCGATTCCTGCCGCCTCTCCAATCTTCGGCTGTCCGTTCCAGACTGCCCCTCCTTCCAGCTTATAAAAATTTCTAAGTTGAAAGGAGGGGTCAGTGATGGAGTCTAAAAGATGCGATGCGACTTGTTCGTAACCCTCTATGTATGACAACTCATACCTGGAGCGTTATGAACAAAATCGTATCCCTCATTTTCGTCACTGCCTTGGGTTTCAGCCTCATGGGATGCGATAATGCCCCGAAGCTGAACGTGCATCGCCTCGACGGCATCACTGCCGCACAGCTTCCGGTCTCCCCCCAGGCCGAAAGCGATGAGCCGCTGGCATCAGGTGCCTTGAAGGGCCTGTACAGCATGGGGGCTGGTATCCCAAATACCAAGGAAGTACCCGACCTTCGCGTCCGTCAGGTTACTTCGAATCGAAAGACGCGTTGCGCCGTCGAGATCATTGATAAGGATGGAAACATCCTGATGCATGAAGTCTACGATAAGCAGTTGGATGGTCAGGAAACCGCTGAGAATGATGCAGTGGAATTCGCCAACCGCTATCGACGGCGTAAAAGGTGACCGTTTTTCCCTTCAGAGAATTGCTCGTGGCATTCTCTGCTTACCTGAGCTCCTCAACATATTGAGTGGTTCAGCGAGTATGGGTAAAACCAACAAGGGCCGCGGGGTCCGTATTCCCGCCGAGTATTCTGGATTACTCGAAAACAATCCAGCGTTGGCAGCGCAGATCCGTAAAATCTACGCCGAGTTTCCGGAGTATAGAGGGAAACCTCGCCGGGTTCTCACCACCCCGCCAACACCCGGTTCACGCCGGTATCCTTACCTTAAAAAGTAAGCGGAAGTAGACCGGATCTACACCCCCTGAGGCGGCGAAAGCTGTTCCTCTCTGTCCCCGGGTACCGGGCTGAAGAGTTGGTGAAATCCTAACGAAACAGGGTCAGATGCGCATCAGTACTGATGCAAGATCTGAAAGGAGGAAAATCGATGCAGATAACAAGTGTCTATATGCCCGGCATTGGGACGCTACGCTTTCTTGATAGAAACGGGGAAACCAGATTCTACAGCAAGGAAGACCCCCGTTTGTTCTCCCTTCAACTAGATAGTCCAATTATTGGAAGCTCTTGAGAAGCCCCATGAAAAATTAATGAAAATGAAATTAATAGATTATGAAAGCGTATTATTTGCCCACGGACCTGGACAAATACAATAAACTATGCTACTATGTCACAGTCTTACCGTGCCATATCCTTCCATATAAATTTGCGCCTGAAACGCGCTGGTCGAAAGTAGTATGAGATTGAGGGAAGCATTATCGTAAGCGTTAGCTAACCTATTTTTATTATCTTATACTGCTCGTATATTAAACTCGTATGAAGAAACTTTACATCGGCAATTTGTCGTACAACACAACTGAAGATACCATCGTTGCCTTTTTGGCATCAGTCCTTCCAGAAGGAACAGACGCTACTACGGTTATCACCAAAGTAGAACTGATCCCTGGTGAGACTACTCCTAACAAGGGGTTTGGTTTCGCAGAAATCGCTGACGACGCGATTGCAGAAACAATGATCCAACAGCTTGACGGTCAAGAAGTTGACGGTCGCCCACTACGTATTAACGAGGCTCGTCCAAAGACAGATCGTCCACGTACTGGTGGTGGTTACAATGGCGGCGGCGCAAGTCGTGGCGGTTATAACGGCGGTGGTTCATCATCGTCTTACGGCGGCGGAAATCGTCGTAGCTACTAATCCCTCTGGATTAGAAAGCGAAAAAGAGGCTCCTCACGGAGCCTCTTTTTTTGTTCTACGGAAGTAGCATATCTTTCACTGCCTCCGCATCCCGAGTACTTTCGGGGAGGACAAGTAGTGAAAAGATGTACTACTTTTTCGTACGGATCATCTCAAGCTCAAGGTGAATATATCCAATCCCCATCACCACTATTCCCGCAATAAACTTTGCGAGCGGGTTATGAAATGAATAATCGCCAAAGTAATTAAATAACCATTCAACACCACCAAGTGCAAAAATTGTTGCACCAATCAGAATAAACCCTAAGGCAACTGGGTAAAAATAAGCTTTGTCCGCTTCAAATTTGTGGTACTTGTACATACGTAATGTGTTATATATTTACCAATACTATACGCCTGCCGTAGAAAAGTACGTAATTTCTGCTACCATCTCACCATGTCACTTCACAAAAACCCGCGTCGCGCTGCCCTAGTCATAAACACTCACTCTCGCAAGGCAGAGCGAACATTTTTTATGGTGTTAGATAAACTTGAAGCTGCCGGTGTCATTGTTACCGACTTGTTTCCAGTCCGTAACCCAGATCATCTTTCCAAAGCAGTTGAAAAAGCTATTGCCCAAGGCAATCAATTAATAATTATTGGTGGTGGAGATGGGACAATTAGCGCTATGTCGGGTCACTTTGTAAACCGAGATGTAACTCTCGGCATCCTACCGCTTGGCACAGCAAATAGTTTCATTAAAAGTCTTGGTATCCCGACAGGAATTGACGCAGCGATATCTGTACTAGCACAAGGCAAAGAAGAGCGAATTGATGTGGGAAGCATTAATGGAACCTACTTTGCTAACGCCCTCTCCTATGGATACACAACACTCGTTGCGTACAATACTTCCACCCGCATGAAACGTGTACTTGGAATTGCAGCGTACGCACTTGAAGGCTTTATTCAGGCGCTTCGTGCTCGCCCATTCACAATTGATGTAACGTGTGACGGAGTTGCGACACGTCTAACTACCTACCAGGCGATTGTGGCAAACGGAACGTTTTACGGACCCACAACACTGGCACGCTCGGCCACACTAAATAGTGGAAAACTCGTACTGCTTACAATGCAAAACATGCACCGCCGCACCCTCCTTCACGCATGGATTACTACCCTATTCGGCAAAAGCCTAGCAAGCCAAACAACCCTTACCATAACAGGTAAAGAAATTGAAATAACACCAAAACCAGCTCAAGCCATTACAGTTGATGGTGAAATACTTCACGCGAATACGTTAATCCTCAAAATTCATCCAGAAGCGATTAAGGTACTCGTTCCAGCAAACTTCCAGAAGAAAAAGCGGGCCTCTTAGCGCCGAGGTGGACGAATACACACTCGAGCAACTCCTACAAAAAGCAGGCAAATACCCACCCAAGCTAACGTCACCCAAAGTGCAGCAGCAACGTATGGCAAACCTGCAAGTTCAAAGAAGAGTGCAAGACTCAACCCTGCAAGTACCCACAACATACAAAATGCAGCAACAACTGCAGCACCTACACCGGTAAGCAATCGGCGCAGGTACGGAGCAACCGGCGCAAAGGCACGACGAAGTGAACTTTCAATGAGATCTGGAATCTGACTGAATAATGAATCGAAGAGAGCCATCTCCTACTCCTTCTTACGATTCATCATCATTACTCCAACAACTGCACCTGCAACCGCGGCAGCTACTGCGGCAACTTGCCAAGGATTTTCTTCAACATACTCAGCCGCTTGTTTACTGAGAGTTTGCGCCTTTTTCTTAGCATCACTCCCAGCATCTTTAAGATGATCTACAACATCCTTTACCCAAGCATCTGCAGAATCTACATACGAATCTGCAACCTCTTCAGCGTGATCGATTTTCTGTGAACTAAGCACTTTAAGCTTCTCTGCCATACTCGCAACTTGAGCTCGAAGTTCTTCTATCTCTTTCTGATGTTTGTCCATGGTACTCCTTGGTTAGTTGTACTATACCCTAGTGCTACACCTCTGGACTCGATCCGTCAAGGAATATTATCGGCTTTCTTCAAAAAATACTCGAGACGTGCTAGAGTGTTTCTATACTCCCGATGCAAGATCTCCTTCTCAGCATATTCTCAGTATGACCTTCTTTACTTATACAGGATTCAGAACTACATCTAACCTGAATGGAATTCCACGACGATGAAGCAAATTTCACTGCCAAAGATCTCAACTCGCTCATCCTTGTGGTTATTAGTGCCACTCGTTTTTACGCCTCATTTTGCCCACGCCTACCTTGATCCAAATACAGGTAGTTACGCAATTCAAATTGCCGTTGGAGCACTTTTCGGCGCAGCATACGGCTTTCGAACCTTCTCCGCCCGCGTTGTAAGTTGGTTTAAAGGAACCCGCAAGAAGAAAAATCCTGATGCCTGAACGCCCTGTCCTTCCCCATCCGGCCTCGTTCCGAGATCCGAGTGGGTACATTTTTACCCAACAGGGCAGTATTTTTCGTGCAGTGTCAAAATCGTACCAATCAGAGTACGATCTTTTGATGTCGAGTAACCTTTATGTCCACCTGATTGAACAAAACGTACTCATCCCCCACCAAGAAGTTTCGACACCAACGGTTCGAGATGCGTACAAGGTTCTCAAACCTGAAATGGTTCAGTTTATTTCTTACCCATACGAATGGTCGTTTAGTCAGCTGAAAGATGCTGCGCTTACAACCTTAGAAATTCAAACTCAGGCACTGAACCATGGCATGTCACTTAAAGATGCGAGTGCCTATAATATTCAGTTTCACAACGGCACGCCAACACTTATCGATACTCTTTCGTTTGAATCATACAAAGAGGGCCAACCTTGGGTGGCATACCGCCAGTTCTGTCAGCATTTCCTCGCTCCACTTGCTCTCATGGCGCATGTAGATCTTCGTCTTGGGACACTCTCGGCGAAATACATCGATGGCGTGCCACTCGACCTCGCAGTGAGTCTTCTTCCCGGTAAAACAAAATTCTCTCTTGGTCTTGGAACACATATTCATCTCCATGCACGGAGCCAACACAAGTACGCTGACACATCACTCAAATCTACTCCTAAAGGTCAGTTACACAAAAACCAGTTAAACGGGTTACTCCTTAGTTTACGATCGTCAATTTCAGCACTTACTCTGCCAAAACAGAAAACTGAGTGGGGAAATTACTACGACAACACAAACTACACCGATAACAGTCGAACGATAAAAGAAAAAACTGTACGTGAATGGATCACAGCACAGAAACCAAAAACAGTCTGGGATGCCGGTGCAAATGACGGTACATTCAGTCGACTTGCATCAGCACAGGGAATTTTTACCGTAGCAAGCGATATAGACCCGCTCGCAGTTGAGCGGTCCTATCAACATAATAAGCAAAGTGGCGAACGCTTGTTACTTCCGCTCATTATCGACCTTACCAATCCAAGTCCGGCTATTGGCTGGAGAAATACCGAGCGAGACTCATTCTTAAAGCGCGGTCAGCATGATTTAACACTCGCACTTGCTCTTATTCACCACCTAGCAATTGCAAACAACCTTCCCCTGGAACACATTGCTGATTTCTTCCATTCTCAAACCAAGAATCTTATTATTGAGTTCGTTCCCAAAGAAGATTCAAACACTCAACGCCTTCTTAGCGCACGAGAAGATATTTTCCCGAACTATACTGTTGAAGGTTTTGAGAAAGCGTTTAGCACTCACTTCACCACCAAAAAACGTCTAAAAATTAAAGATAGTAGCCGCATACTCTATCTATTAGAGTCAAAGCCGTAATGCGCTCGTTTCGAAAAATTCTTACCCCCGAAACCCGGCTTGGATCATGGGTTCGACTCTGGATTCCGATGTTTATGTTGGCCATTTTTGATGTTCTCGCTGCGTGGCAAGATAATCGATACCAAGTCTTTGCTGTAGATCTCGTTATACCAATCATCCTCTGCGTTCTCATTGCCAGTATCACAAGTTTGATATTCATTAAAACCTATCGCCGTGAACCCCTTACTGGTTTTATTGGTGCAAGCATTGCAACGCTCCTCTTTTCTGGTGATTTCGAAAGTAGGGTAAGCAGTGTTTCATCGATCCTAAAAGCATTTAATCCAATTCATCAGCTCTATTCCTGGGAAAGCGTAGTGTATGCGATTATTTTTGCTACTCTCTGCGTATTCCTAAGCCTTTGGATTGGAAGAAAAGTAAACAATTTCTGGATTCATAAAAACTGGAGCATACCTAACTTTCTCGGTGGAGTTACTGTTACAATTGGAGTAATCTTTGCCCTACAAGCACTTCCCGTTATCTTTTCAATTGGCTCCGAATGGCAGCAATTTAGTTATATACCGCCTGCACTTCCAAATACTGCCCATGTCACATCTGACAAGGGTAAACCTGATATCTACTACATCGTACTAGATAGATACGCCAGTCAGAGCGTATTACAGAATCAATTTGGTTATGACAATTCAAAATTCATTTCTTTCCTGCATGATCAGGGTTTTTCGGTAGACCCAAATGCCCACCAAAACTACCCGTACACAACCATGTCCATTGCTTCAACAATGAACGCCAATTATCTGACCGATATTGTTCAACGTTTTGGAGGGAGTAGTAACCAAACAATTGATCCTTTTCATCAAGCAATTCGAAACGGGGCAGTTATTCAACAACTCAAGTCACTTGGGTACACCTACGATGAGCTCGGTAGCTGGTATGAAGCGAGTAACTTCTCACCTCTTGCAGACAAACTCTTTCAGCCCGATGAACAGCTCACTATTTTTGGAGAGACGTTGACGGTAAACACGTTCACCCGCAACGCACTTACCTCAAGTATATTCTGGCGATTCCTTCAGCACGGGCTTTCGTTTGGGAACACCGACGTTCTCACCTACAACACAATTAACGAAGTGAGCGCCACACAGTATAAACTAAGCACACTCCACACTCTTGCCACCCAGGCCAGTGGTGGACGCTTCATTTTTGCCCATATTCTTGTGCCTCATGACCCCTACTACTTTAATGCCGACGGTTCGCTTAATCCGAATGGTGGTAATGACAATGTAGGAGAGCAAATCAAACAAAAGTACGTCAACCAAGTTGAGTACATAAATTCACAAATCACCAGCGTGATCACGGATATTAATACAGCAAGCAAGGGGAATGCTGTAGTGATTGTACAATCTGACGAAGGGCCATATCCAAATTTCCTCAACGACAACGATTCAGACGGTACAGCAGTAGACGAAGAACTTGCCTCTGGTAGCATGCTCGACTGGTCCAATCTCGATCTCCAAATGAAATACGGCAACTTGGCAGCATATAAAGTTCCCGCAGCAACACCTGAAGCAATTCAAAATGGCGGCGATAACGTTAACATCTTCCGTGTTGTTTTAAATAGCTACTTTAATGACACTCTTCAGTATTTACCACATTGCTACTACGGCTATAAAAATGGCCGTGAAGAATCATTTAACTTCACGAACATTAACCAGCAATTAACTGGTTCAACTAATCCTGCCTGCGCGCCGGATAGTAATTTTAGTAAAAAATTCTAAACCTGACACTCAGCGTGACGGAAACAGGTTACAAGGTGATCATTCACCAAGCCAGCACCCTGCATAAAGGCGTAGCAAATAGTTGATCCACAGAACTTAAATCCCCGCTTTTTTAGATCCGCAGCAAGGGCATCAGATTCTGGTGACGTCGCCGCAACATGTGAGTTCTCTCTATTCTGATTAACACGAGGATTTCCTCCGACAAATCTCCAGATATAGTTTGAAAAACTACCAAATTCTTTTTGGATTTCTATAAAGTGCTGAGCGTTGGTCACCATAGCTTTTAGTTTAAGACGATTACGAATAATCCCTTTCTCCTGCATCAAGCGAAGCACATCTTCATCAGTAAATCGTGCAACTTTTTCAACTTCAAAGTGTGCAAATTCTCGTCGCATATTTTCACGCTTATCCAAGACTATCTTCCAACTTAAACCGGCCTGCATTGTATCGAGCACTACATACTCAAATAAGATTTTATCGTCATGCTGTGGCATTCCCCACTCAGTATCGTGGTAGGCCACCATTAACTCGTCTGATCCTGGCCAACTGCACCTGATACGCTCACTCATACATAGTTCTGTTACGGTTCTAATGTCAGTGTACAACTTCAATAAAAAAAGAGAAGCTCGAAATATGGTATCCGAGCCTCATGATGTGTATCCCTTTCCAAGGATCATATCTACAGTTACTTCTTCTTCAAGGAGGTCTGCCTGACGATATGCCGCAACCCAAGCAGTATGAATCTTATTTTCTTGATTTTGCTGCTCAATTAAGTCCTTCTTCATCCAGTACTTTCGGTACTGTTTATAATGAAAAATAACCTCCCCAAACTTCTGTGTTTGGCACATATACAATACGTACACAAAGGTCGACCGTCCCAGAATCTTGTATCGACCCCAGGCATAGTGCCCATGTAATGCTGTATCAAATAGGATTACACCTAGAGCTACCAAGGCAGGTATCTGCTCACTTTTGTCACAGCAAAAAGCATAGGAAAGCCAAAACAAATCGGTCGATACGAAAATGAAAGTAATCGTGATCCAAGTCCGCAACTCTAGAAATCTGCGCGCAACAGTTGGACCGTCAACTATATCCCTTTTAACCACACGAAGTGGTCGTTTTTTAATGAACAATTTCCACCTCTTTTGATGATTGAAAGATAGCAATATCTCTCTGGAAATACAAACAAACCCGACACTTTCGTGCCGGGTTTGTACATTCTAAAGAGGAAAATTACCGAATATCGATACTTAGTGCTTGAATAACACCATTACTATCTGGATTACCAGAAACGACCAATATATCACCTACTTGGAGATCAGATTGTTTCGCAATAACACCTGCTTTGTAGTACGAGGTTGAACTCGTTACTGCAACTGTCTCATCGGTACCACGTACGTGAACTGTAAGCGTATTACCATCAATCTTTGTCAGGGCTCCGAGAGTACCTCGTGCAGCTGATCCATGCACCGAGCCACGACCCATTGCACCACGCCTACCCATCATTCCACCCTGAATACCTGGCTGACCACCACCTGGACCTGCCTGCATCATACCTTGAGCGTATCCACCAGAATATGCACGATCACGGCGCATCATACGGCCATGAACCGCTACTGTGGCAACGCAAGCCACTATAACGATTACTCCAACACCTGTAATAATCATCCAGGGCGAACTCCACATTCGAACTGGTCGAACAGGATTCACCGATTCTGTAGCATTTTTAGTTTCTTCTTTTCCACTTTCTTCTGTGTGTTCCATATAATTCATTACGAGTATTCAAAATGAAAGTACAGAGCTATCCTGAGAAATGACTTAGAGCCCGTTGCCTTCGCGCAAATCATCCTCCATACTCACTACTATGCACGTCAAAATAAAACAATTTGATATCACCCTACCACTGCCGAAGTACCAGTCAAAAGGCGCTGCCTGTGTGGATTTATGTGCCCGCCTAGAAACTAAAATTGAAGCTAAGTCGATTGGGTATATTCCTCTCAATATTGCCCTTGAGATTCCTGAAGGGTACTGGGTTCTGCTTGCTGCTCGTAGTTCAACCCACAAAACTGGTCTTATGCCCGCAAATGGCATCGGTATCATCGACTGGGATTTTCACGGTGATAACGATGAGTACTTCTTCCCGGTCTACAATTTCACCGATACCGAAGTAACAATAGAACGCGGTCAGCGCATCGCCCAACTCATTATCTCAAAGTATGAAAAGATTGAATTTGAAGTAGTAGAACACCTTGAGGGCGAGGATCGAGGCAAATTTGGTTCAACTGGGCACAAGTAGGGAATCCCTGAACACTTTAGTGGTACAATAATAGAGATAAAAACCACATGAAGAAGAACCTCAAAGTTATCTTTGGAATCTTGATTGGCACCCTAACCGTTGCCCTCTTTGTTGGTATTCTGCGCAATTCCAACTTTGAAGTACTCAACCCGGCTGGGATGATTGCGACTAAAGAGCGCAACTTAATGTCACTAGCTGCAATTTTAATGCTCGTAGTGGCAATTCCAGTTTTTGTCATGACATTTACAATTGCCTGGAAGTACCGCGCCAGCAACACCAAGGCAACCTACCAACCAAATTGGGACCATAACACCTTGGCCGAGGTTATTTGGTGGGGCATCCCATGTATCATCATCGCCATACTAAGTGTTGTAACCTGGAACAGTTCTCACGAGCTTGATCCGAGCCAATCTATCGTATCTTCAAAAGCACCAATTACTATCCAAGTAGTCGCACTGCAATGGAAGTGGCTATTTATATATCCAGAACAGGGTATTGCCACAGTTAACTACCTCGAATTTCCAGAAAACACTCCTGTACATTTTGAAGTTACGTCTGATGCACCGATGAACGCCTTTTGGATTCCACAGCTTGGAAGCCAAATCTACGCCATGCCAGGTATGTCGATGCCACTTCACTTAATTGCTGACAAAACCGGAAGTTACGATGGCCTTTCTGCAAACATTAGCGGCGCCGGGTTTGCTGGAATGAAGTTCAAGGCCACTTCTGCATCTGCTGCAGACTTTAATAGCTGGGTAGAATCTGTGCAACAATCCCCTGATGCACTCACCTCATACAGCTACACAACGCTAGCCGAGCCAACTATTAACACCCCACCAACTTCCTTTGCCTCTGTTCCTGGTGGACTCTACAACCAAATCGTTATGAAATACGTCATGCCAATGCGAGCGCTTGATGATGCATCATTGAACGGCATGATTATGAACAACAATCACATCCAATGAACGTACTTTTCGGCAACCTCACACTTTCTGCCTTTCAACACGACCCAGTTCAACTTGGTGGTGTAGTGTTCATGTTCTTGGGCATTATTGGCGTACTCGGGCTGATCACATATTTAAAACGCTGGAAGTGGATTTGGACTGAATGGGTTACAACCACCGACCACAAAAAGATCGGTGTCATGTACATCATTATTGCGGTTGTCATGTTACTGCGTGGGTTAATGGACGCCTCAATACTCCGATTACAACAGGTTTTATCGGTCGGAAGCTCAAACGGAGTACTTACCTCTGACCACTTCCAACAGATTGTCACTGCACACGGCACGATTATGATTTTCTTCGTGGCTATGGGACTTCTCTTTGGAATCATAAATTTGGTCGTCCCACTTCAGATTGGTGCGCGTGATGTTGCCTTTCCATTCTTGAATTCAACCAGTTTCTGGCTCTATGCATTGGGAGCCGTGCTGATTAATATGTCACTATTCGTGGGAGAATTCGCCGCAACTGGATGGCTCGCCTACCCACCTCTTTCTGAACTCGCCTACAGCCCAGGCGTCGGTGTCGATTATTATATTTGGGCACTGCAGATCTCTGGCGTAGGCAGCCTACTCTCAGGTGTAAACTTCCTCGTCACCATTTTCAAAATGCGCTGTCAGGGGATGAGTCTGATGAAAATGCCTATGTTCGTTTGGTCGGTAATCGGTAGCATGAGCCTGGTTGTATTCGCCTTTCCAATCCTTACAGCCACATTAGCAATGCTCTCACTCGATCGTTTCTTCGGAATGCACTTCTTTACCGCCGGTATGGGTGGCAATCCAATGATGTACGTTAATCTGATCTGGGCATGGGGACATCCTGAGGTGTATATTCTCGTTCTTCCAGCTTTTGGAATCTTCTCAGAAATTGTCGCCACCTTTTCGCAAAAACGACTCTTCGGCTACAAGTCGATGGTTTGGGCAATTATGTCGATTACCTTCCTCTCGTTTGTAGTTTGGCTACACCACTTCTTCACCATGGGAGCCGGCGCCGATGTGAACTCGTTCTTCGGTATTATGACGATGATTATTGCAATTCCTACAGGTGTAAAGGTATTTAACTGGCTCTTCACGATGTACCGTGGACGGGTTCATTTTACTACGCCAATGCTCTGGTTCTTGGGCTTTGTTACTACCTTTACTATTGGTGGAATGACCGGTGTTCTCATGGCCTCTCCTCCTGCTGATTTCCAACTACATAACAGCCTGTTTCTAGTCGCCCACTTTCACAACATGATTATTGGCGGTGTTGTCTTTGGCTTCTTCGCTGGCATTACGTATTGGTTTCCTAAGTACTTTGGCTTTAAACTCAACGAAAAAATTGGCGCCTATGCCTTCTGGTGCTGGATTGTCGGCTTCCTCCTTGCCTTTGTCCCGCTCTATATCCTCGGTCTAATGGGTGCTACGCGACGCCTTGATCACTATGACCCATCAATGGGATGGCAGGGGCTGTTCATTGTTTCTGGAGTTGGATTGATGATTATTTTCCTCGGTGTAGCTCTGCAAATTCTTCAATTCGCAGTTAGCATCTGGCAACGCAAACAGAATCGTGACCTCACTGGTGATCTATGGAACGGTCGCACACTCGAGTGGTCCACCACATCTCCACCACCTCATTACAACTTTGCAATTCTTCCTGTAGTCGAAGATCGAGATCCATTCTGGGTAGCTAAAGAAAAAGGCGCCCCACTTACTTCACGGCATTATGAAGATATCGTTATGCCGAAGAATACCCCACTGGGACTGTATATCGCTACCTTCGCCTTCTTGTTTGGTTTTGCAATGGTTTGGCATATGACCTGGCTGGCAATCGTAGGAGTAATTGGAGTAATTACCGTTCTGGCCATTCGTTCGTTTGATGACGATACTCATTACACTATTACAGCTGCCGAAGTTGCCCATATTGAATCAGGAGCACACCATGAGTAAGGTTCTACACCAACCAGAAGGAACGCTAAAATTTGGCTTCTGGGTCTATCTAATGACTGACTGCGTCCTCTTCGCCAGCTTCTTCGCAACATACATCGTCCTCCGTAATAACACCTTTGGTGGACCTGCAGGACACGATATTTTCAACCTCAATTACGTTCTCGTTGAAACTATTATCTTGCTCATCAGTAGTTTTACTTCTGGACTAGCAATGTTAGCCGTGCAAAACAAAGAAAAGGGTCAGGCACTGATGCTTTTCGGTGTTACACTTCTCCTTGGTCTTACGTTTCTCTTCATGGAAGTAAGCGAGTTCCGAAATCTCATCGCCGATGGTAACGGACCTGCTCGCAGTGGATTTCTTTCAAGTTACTTCTCTCTGGTTGGACTTCACGGTCTTCACATTGCCGCAGGTTCAATTGCCATGGCTATTGGCATGTTCCAGATTATGAAGAAAGGTCTCACTGAAAGCATTTCCGAACGACTCAACTGTCTGAGTCTATTTTGGCACTTCCTTGATATCATCTGGATCTTCATTTTCACCATTGTGTACCTAATGGGAGCACTCTAATGCCACACACTCCGCACACCCACTCTGAACACGGTAACCTTCATTCCTACCAACTTGGCTTTGTACTCTCAATTGGCCTGACCATTGCAGCGTTTTACATCGTAACAAATCACCTCTTTAGTACGAATGGAATCATTGCCAGTATCTTCGGATTAGCCGTTGTGCAACTTGTGGTTCAACTAGTCTTCTTCCTTCACCTCGATAAAGAATCCAAACCTCGGATGAACTTAATGGCATTTCTCTTTGCTCTCATGGTTGTACTTATTATTGTTGGAGGTTCACTCTGGGTGATGTACCACATGAACTACACCATGACCCCTTCTGAGATGAACAACTATATGGTTGGCCAAGAAGGACTATAAACACCGGTTTGAGCAAGCTTTTCAAACAGTATTACGTACTGACTAAGCCGGGCATTATCTACGGCAACTCTATTGCTGTAATTGGTGGCTTTTTTCTGGCTGAACGTGGTCATTTTAACCTACAGCTTTTTTTGGCTACTCTTTTGGGCAGTGCATTAATTATGGCATCAGCCTGCGTGTTCAATAATTACATCGACCGAGATATTGATGTGCTAATGAAACGCACCAAAATACGCGCACTTGTCACCGGCGAAGTTACCACACTTAGTGCACTAGTATATGCCAGTATTCTCGGAATACTCGGTGTAACCAGCTTAATCGTTTTCACAAACTACCTAACAACACTCATAGGTATCATCGGATTCATAACCTACGTGATTATCTATGGCTGGTGGAAGCGTCGTTCAGCCTTCGGAACTATTATTGGTAGCATCGCTGGAGCCGTGCCACCACTCGCCGGATATACTGCAGTAACTAATCACCTCGACATTGGTGCGGTGCTCGTTTTTCTCATCATGGTACTTTGGCAAATGCCTCACTTTTACTCCATTGCCATCTTCCGCCGAGATGATTACACACATGCCTCTATTCCGGTACTGCCAGTCTCGCGTGGCGTTGAAACAACTAAGCGTCATATCCTTGCGTATCTAATTGCATACTTGCTTGTAAGCCCTCTCCTTACGCTCTTCGGGTACACGGGCTACACATACGCCGCCGCAGTACTTTTAATGAGCATGCTTTGGCTCTGGCGGTACTATAGTGGGCTTCATACTACCGATGCCAAATTATGGGCACGTAAACTCTTTACGACCTCCTTGATTGTCATGCTTATCTCGAGCGTTATGCTTTGCCTCGGTCCAGTGTTACCATAGTAGTATGTAATTAATCTTTATTATGCTTTTGATACTCCACATCGCTATTGCCCTTTCTAGCCTCGGATACACAACGTATCTATACAACACACCGTCGCGCGCAGGTGTTAACACCGCCCTGACACTCGTTGGAACAACACTTGTAAGTGGTACCGCACTTGTTGCCGTAACACACAGCAACATCCTCTCAACCTGTGTAACTGGATTAGTGTACCTTGGCGCTGTTTCATTCGGAATTGTTGCAGCTCGTGGCAAACTCTCCAAAGCGCTCAACCAGTAAGCGCGAACCTTTTTCTCGGAAGAAGAAGGTACTGATCGGGTGCCTTATCTTTATTGTATTTGCAGCTTTTTTTCCGTTACCGGGAAAGTCAGCATTTCCTACACTTGATACCAGTCATTTTATGGCATTTCCAGATGGCTTTCTTTGGGGTGCTGCCACTGCATCTCACCAGGTTGAAGGCAACGATACCAGCGACTGGACACGTTGGGAAAAAGCAAATTCATCTCGCCTCTCCAGCATCTCCCCAAGTGTGTGGGGAAATTTGCCCAACTGGTCGAACATTTCTGGTCAAGCGACTGATCCTGCTAACTACATCTCCGGCAAAGCTGATGATGAGTATAATTTGTACCCCACCGATATTGGCCTTGCCCACAGCCTCGACATGAACACGTATAGGTTCTCAATCGAGTGGTCACGGATTGAGCCAAGCGAAGGCGTGTTTGACGACGCAGCTATCCAACATTACAAAGACGAGGTTGCACTCTTAAAAAGTGATCAGATGACACCCTTTGTCACACTCTGGCACTGGACACTTCCAACCTGGTTGGCAGATAAAGGTGGCTGGGAAAGTCCCGATTCTACCCGCTTCTTTACCGAGTATGTGCAAAAGGTTGTGCAAAACCTGGGGACAGATGTTCAGTTTTGGGTGACGCTTAACGAGCCGCAAGTGTATACCGCAAACTCATACCTAACCGGCATATGGACACCTCAAAAAAAGAATCCGATTACGGCAATTTCGGTATACAAAACACTTATTTCTGCCCACCAATCAGCCTATACAGCGATTAAGGCAATTAATCCGGCGGCACAAGTTGGCATTGCCAGTCACAACATCGATTTTGACGCCTACAACAACACCCTCCTCAACCAGTTTATCGCCGGGCAATCGAACTACTGGTGGAATGAGTACTTCCTCAATCAAATTCAAAATTACGACGATTATATTGGCGTAAATTTTTACTTTCGCCATACCCTTAACCTTGGCATGGAAGTATCAAACGGCGGTGCAAAAAATGATCTAGGCTGGGAACTAAGTCCTGAAGGAATTTATCCGGTATTGATGAATTTAAAAACCTATAATAAGCCCATCTTCATCACCGAGAATGGCCTCGCCGATTCACAGGATACTCAGCGAGCCAATTATCTTAAAACTACGCTGGAGTATGTTCACCAAGCGATTCAGGATGGCGCCAACGTGCGCGGGTACATGCACTGGGCCCTGATTGATAACTTTGAATGGTCAAGTGGGTTCTGGCCTCGATTTGGCCTCATTGCCGTAGATTATTCCACTGAAGCTCGCACGATTCGCCCGAGTGCACAGGTGTATGCCAGCTTTATTAAAGCCAATGGAATCCAACCGTAAGATGGCTCTTTTGTAATTGAAAAATTGCTGGTAGCATAGATACACGATCAAATAAAAATTGGTCAGAAACACCTGAAGGGGAAGGAGGGTTTGATTTTCTTCATGGTAGGCATCGAACGACACGGACGGCGTCCACGTGACGCACCTACACGTCGAAGGCTACTCGACGTATTCGGCTTTTGCCGAACCGACCCTAACAAGGTCATCGATCGCATTCGAGTCTTGTGCTCGAATGGACTATGCAATTCAATCACTGGGCCGAACTGTTTCTCTGCGATACCAAATGGTTAGTGGAGTGATCCAGTGAACCTAACCCCGACCGTCTCACTCGAAACGGCCGGGGTGGTTTTTATTTAGAGTAAAAAAATTGGGGCCCACCTGCTGGCGAGCCCACATGACTAGTTCCTTCGAGATAATTCTTCGAAGTACATACGATACATTTCATTGACGATAATCGGAATGTTAAACCTGTTGGAACACATTCCTTGAACAGCCTTTTCAAGGGCCTTCTTCGGATTAGTCTTTGGCTCGCTGAGTGCAATAAACAGCTCTGCAATCCGCTCAGCCGATCTACTACAGGTGCAGGCAGTCTCAATACACTGATCTACAACGTAGTCATCAAGAACAGATTTAAGTTCATCGAGCGTTGGAAACATACTCCCAACAGACCATTTAATAATCCCTGTTTCTTTTGACTTTTTGTACCTACCTTTTGGCGTACACACTTGAATTGCGCCCTCTCGCTCAATCAACCGTACGACATAACGATATGTCGATTCATGACCGGAGATTTTTGCTTTGAAATACGGCATCCCAAATGTGGGTTGAACTCGGGTAAATACAATAACCTGCTTAACCCCCTCACCACTCACGTGCTGATATCTTTCAGCTTTCCTCGGCCTTTTCCCAGCTGCCACATATGGCAATTGAGAAAGAGTATCCAAAAGCGACGAAGACATGAAATAACTCCTTCTAAATATTCGCCCCAAAGGGCATGCACTGGTTGTAGCAGAAAACAACCAAATAACCAACTATTTACGGCCTTTTTGCCCAGTAAGTGTTCGATACAGCCAATCAGTTGGCTTCACAAGCAAATTCCACGTTTTGGTATCAATCGGAATAAAGTAAATGAGCGGACCAGCAATCAAAAAGGCTATTCCTAATCGAGGATTAATAAACGTAGCTCCAATCGCCAAAACATACATCACAACGGGCAAGAGGATCTTTGTTGCTACATTTCGTTTAAACTCCAAACTTGGTGCCTGAGTAAAAAATTCAGGGCGCAAAAGGGCGTAATGAATCGTATTAAAAATCATCAACCCACAAAGTGCTAAATCAGTTGCATACACCACCTGTGCCGTATGACTCAAGGGATGAGCACCCAAAAGACTTGCAACAAAAGGTACTAAACTTACTGGCAAGAAGAAGTAAATACTCCTCCAGACAAAGCTTAATGTAATCTCTTTTATCCTAGCTAAAAGCATGTGCTGAGCACTCCAGTAAATCGCCAATATAACAAAGCTAACTACTAAACTAAACAGCTTTGGCCACAAGGCAAAAACATCAGCACGCAAATTATCTGCAAGTTCAGGTACGTGCAAATCGAGAACTAAGAGGGTCATGGCAATGGCAAATATGCCATCAGCCAAACCTTCAATGCGGGATACTTTCATGAAAAAAGTATATCACGGTAAAATTTGTCTGCATAAAAACGGGGCTCACCAATTGTGGCAAACCCCTAAACTCATGTCGTTTTCTGTAGTTCATCGTAGTACAAGGTATGAAGCGTGATCACAGTGCTGTACACTCTCATAATCTGAGATTTTGACAGAGATTTTGTACACTCAGCAATAACATCTGTGCCATTGTTCAAAAAGTCGTTATTTCCTACGTAAATCTCAAGTAATCGCTGAACACTCTCACGCTCAATATGAGAAGAAATTCCTTTTTGAATATGCGTCTCAATAGCTTCACTTCCGAGCACCTCAATCAGCATTTGCAGTGTTGGTAATGATTCACCAGTTCGACACTCAATTTCCCAGCAACCTCCATCTTTTTTATAGTTAACCTCTAACCCTTCAGTTAAATACTGGGACAAACGAACAATAATATGGTGAATCCACTCATTGTCACCAACTACTATCGCCACAATTACGGGTTGCAAAAGTGGTATAACAGTGTGATAAAAGCGAGCAGAGCATTCACCAACTTCGTAGTCAAAAAAACAATCTGGACCAACCTCTCTTCCGAGAGGGATTATTGGCAGATTTATTAAGTTCTCAAAATCCTTGTCTAAAATGGTACACCTCACAACAATTCAAAGAAACGAACATACCTTGTTCTACCAGAAAAGCATGGGATAAACCAATAAACACCCCTTGTAACACCCAGCAACCCACGGTACACTACATAGGATGGCTACCCAGTTCCGCACGATTATCGTTACCGGTGGCATCGTCTCAGGCATAGGCAAAGGAATAACAGCGGCATCGCTTGGACGCCTTTTACAAAATCGCGGGTTTACCGTTTTTCCTGTAAAAGCAGACCCCTACCTAAACCGAGACGCTGGCACAATGAATCCCTTCCAACACGGGGAGGTGTTTGTCACCAACGACGGTGCTGAAACAGATCTCGATCTCGGTCACTACGAACGTTTTTTGAACATCAATTTGAGTCGGCTGGCCAACTTCACCAGCGGAGCTGTTTTTCATACAGTTATGGAGCAAGAACGTGAAGGTGACTACCTAGGCGAAGATATTCAAATTATTCCCCATGTTACCGATGAAATTAAGCGTCGCATTTACGAAGCCGGAAAAGCGAGTAAAGCCGATTTTCTCTCGGTAGAAATTGGTGGCACTGTAGGTGATATCGAAGCCCTACCCTTCCTCGAAGCTATCCGACAATTTCGCGATGAAAACCGCGACCGCACTGTGCATGTGCACGTGGTTAAAATGGATTATCTCTACCCATCCGATGAGGGTAAGACAAAACCAATTCAGCACGCGGTTATTAGTGTGCGCTCACATGGATTGCAGCCTGATATTTTAGTTGTTCGCTGCAAGCGTCCCCTGGCACCTCACGAAAAAGAGAAGATTGCCCTATTTTGTGGAGTTTCTCCTGAATACATTATTCCCGCCATGGACGCCGAGTCCCTCTATGCAATTCCAGAAAATATGGAGGAGGCCGGGTTTGCTACAGCTGTTCTCGATCACTTTGGTGTGAAACCTAAACATGCACCAAATGGTGCAGCAGCTCGATGGGCAGCTATGCGGAAAAATGAGCGAACCCGTAAAGGCACTATTCGCGTAGGTCTTGCAGGTAAGTATATAACGTCCAGCGATGCATACCTTTCAGTAATTGAAGCGGTTAAACATGCAGGTATTCGTCACCGCGTTCACACTGAAATTATTCCAATTGATACCGAAGAGCCAGGTTTGGCCGATAAAGTTCGTCGCGTAGATGCCCTCATTGTTCCAGGTGGATTTGGCGCCCGTGGTGTTGAAGGTAAAATCCTCGCTAT
The DNA here is from genome assembly GCA_903834195.1 of uncultured Candidatus Berkelbacteria bacterium. Classification (GTDB taxonomy): domain Bacteria; phylum Patescibacteriota; class UBA1384; order CAILIB01; family CAILIB01; genus CAILIB01. The sequence goes on from CAILIB010000029.1 coordinate 56,150, forward strand.
TGCCACAGCCCGTAAGAACAAAATCCCCTTCTTGGGCATTTGTCTTGGCTTGCAAATGGCAGTCGTCGAGTATGCCCGCTCAGTTGCCAAACTAAGTAGTGCCACTAGTCAAGAATTTGACGAAAAAGCACTTCATAAAGTCATCGCATTCCTTCCTGGCCAGGAAGACATTCACCGTAAAGGAGGCACAATGCGCCTCGGTTCCTACCCTACCCTACTTAAGTCTGGAAGTATGGCCGAAAAACTTTACAAAAAGTATCGTCCCGACGAGATCGTTGACCATGTAATAAATGAGCGCCACCGTCATCGTTACGAGGTTAACCCAGAGTATCAAGACGCCCTTATTAAGGCTGGACTCATTATTTCTGGAACCCTCCCCGAACGCGGTCTTGTTGAATTTATCGAACTACCAAAAGAAGTCCACCCATACTTTATTGCTACACAGGCCCATCCAGAGTTCCGCAGCCGTCCTGATGAGCCTCACCCACTTTTTGCCGGACTTATAGAGGCTGCACAAAAGTAAAACGCCCTCACACCGGGTAGGTGCAAGGGCGGTCGAGGGAAGGCGGCGATCATGCCATCTTCACGAGGATAGTTCGCTGAATAGAACGAGAATATTCTCAACTATTTCTTCGTCGTTCCTCCAGGGCACTCTTAGCCTTTTTTTCAAGTTTGTACTTCTGTAGCGAGTCAAAGTAACGAACAGGTTGTCGAGGCGGGTCGATAGCTTGGTCATTGTAACAAACTTCCTCTCCTAAAAGCGGAATGCGCTTAGGGAGTAGAATTGTTCCGAGTACATAATCCGGGATTGCAATCCCCCAGAATCCAACAATCGCCATATTTGTCTGTTCATTCCAGTGATGAATCAGGTGAAAAGTGTACGTTCGTCGAACGAACTTACTTCTTTCTAAGCCCTTCTTCCAGAACTTATCAAATGGCAGGTGCAAAATTGCATGCCAAATTTCATAGTAAGAGTAATACACCGTAACGGCCACTAGAAATCCGATCCATATCGGAGCATTTGGAAAAAAGATCGAAAACGGGATTCCAAGAGTTACTGCAAAGATAAGATAGAAGACCTGAAGGCTCCAGAAAGGGAAGTGCATCGCTTTTTCCTGCTCTCTGAGGGTAATAGGATATATGAAACGTAAAACTCGAACGAGCTTTGTAGGATTTTTACGATCGACAGGCACATACGCAGGCGTTAGCCCATGGTGCAGAGTATGCGCAACGTACTGGGAACGAAGAAACGGAATAACCACTGCATGTAAGACATACCTGTGGTAAAAGTACTCAAAGAAACTGAGTGGAATACCCATGAGAAGTGCAACTCCGAGAATCGGGCCTATCCCCATTCCCAATTCAACATGCAATCGATTTGGTGCTAACTTCCAGAACAGTCCGACTGGTACCGAAATATTCAGTACCAAAGAGATAATGAATCTCACCCAAGGAAATCCCTTGGACTTCTCCTCAAGTGACGATAAAGTGTGATTGCTCATTAAAATGTCTCCAAATTGGCAAAGTACAAACCCACTATGCACTATCAACAGAGTAACACAGATCACCAAATGTAAATCAAGACCTATTTGGCGACAAATCCCAAACTATTCTGAACAATTGTCGTAACATCTTTTGCAGTATTAATATCGTAGACACCTGTAAGGAGGCGATTATTATCCGGAAGAACTGGCAGATTAGCCCCAAAATACTGCTGAAAAACTACCCGAAACGTATTCACTGACGTAATGGTCGGATAGAGTAACGAATAGTTTTTATCTGGAAAATAAAACGCATTCAGAATAGAGTACTTCTCCTCAAACGACTGAGGAACTGCATCAACTGATGACGGAGCATCATACTTCAGCTCATTCCCCTCATCCGACTGCACAATAATAATTGGCGGCGTCGCCGACTTTTTTTGAATCTGCTCAACCATTGCCAAAATAGTCTTATTCGCACAACGAACCTGGTTCAAATATGCTTCCTGATTATTATCGGCATACCCTTTACCTGAAACGTCCTGGCAATTTGCCCCATATACATTCGGCGCATGTGGCAGAAGAATATGAGCAAATACAAATTTAGGACCAAAATTTTGACCGGCAAGATTCGTCACAGACTCTACCTGATTCGGCACCGTACTCGTATCTTGAGAAACTGGATACAACTGATTCATCACCGGTTGAAGAATCGTGTTATCTACTAAGAAATGATCGGCAAAAAGCGGCAGATTAAGAAGATCAGGTTGTGCTTGAAAATTAGTTGTAGCCTCAATATTTGATCGAGTTGGATTCCACCATGAACCAACCTGGTAGAACTTATATCCGCTATTTTTCAGAGCTGATACAACTGCATTCTTCTGAATCAGACTTTCAAGTAAAACCGGATCGTAGCTTTTACTGGTAGCAATATTTGTAAATGATTTCAAATAGTTCAGGTTGAAAATCGAATCAATTGAATGCAGTGAGCCAAAGTAATTACTCGTACTGTTAGAGGCTACATAAAACCCTTTATCAGCTAATGCCTGAGTAAAACTACTATCGTCAAAACCATACAAGTCGTTCAGTGCACGTGGTCCAGTGTATTCATCAAACATCAAGAAATAGATATCAGGTTGAGATGCAGTAGAAAGAACTGGAACTTGTTGCACAGTCAACGCACGTGAAGTCTCAGCAAAGCCAAATGCAGCTTGGGCAAGTGAAACCGCAATAAGCAACACCGCAAGCATGTTCAAGAACTTAAACGTTTTGATTTCTACCGTTGCACGAAGAGTGCGCCAAATAAGTACCACAGCAAGCACAAGAACTAATATCGGCACCCCGTGAAATGGTGTAATTAGGTTCAATAATGGGATGCTACTGATCGTCTGGGAAATAATTGCGTAGAGCAAAACCACAAGGACGCATATGGTTGAAACAATACCTCGATGGGCAGTATCTTTAATCCAAAACGAGAGCATTCCCTGAATCAGTGCTGTAAGTAACACCACAATCAGTACAGTCAAAAAGTACTGATAAAAATGTTGCCTCAAAGTAACTTGAACTCAAGTATCCAGCTACAGTGGTTAGTGCGAAAAGATATGGAAGCGCCGGAAATAATCTCCACATTCCTGAAATAGCGCGCGAATTTAATATTTTTTTCACCATGTCTTCGGTTACTAATATCTGTATGCTACATATTCTTTTCTGAAAAATAAATAACCAGCTCCAGAATTCATATTTTTTGTAATAGTGTCCGCTTCTGCTATTCTTTAAAGACATAGAAGGGAGTCTCATATGACAAGTCGATCATCAACTATCATTGACCCAATTTACGATCGAGTACCGTTTAATCGGGCACTCAACGTCGTTGGACATCATTTATTCCAGCTATTGAAAGGGAAACAGCAACTCGGACAGGCGCTCGAAGTCTTCCCAAGTGGCTCAATTACTCGACAAGCGCACAGCTTCGGCGTTGCATACATCGTACTTCTGCGAATGTCACGACTCCTTACTGAAGGTAAATGCACTGAACAGGACGTTCAAAACGCCTACCTCGCAGGATTACTTCACGACATTGGCCATTGGCCGCTTTCACACCTGCCGGAAGCAATTCTTGGCAGCCACAGCAAACGTGGAATTCGGCTCATACTATCCGACTTACGAGAAGCAATTATTGCCGATGGTGGTCAACCTGAAGTTATCGTTGAGATTCTAGAAAGTAAGCATTGGCTCAGTCCACTCGTGGTCAAAAGCATCGTTTCGGGAGATAAAATCGACTACATGGCTCGAGATGTACACCATATTTCTGGTGAAAATCACTCAATTCTAAAAGGGTTCCGAGTCGACTACATTGGTATTAGCCCTGAAAACGGTATTTACGTTGATCAGCGTTACATTAACGAAGTAACCGATCTAATTACCCTGTTTTGGAGTAAATACATTGATATTTATTACGATCCACCTTTGCGGGCAGTTGAGCGATTCACTGAACAACTTATCTGGCTTGGCTTTGCTGCAATACCAGAATTACGTGAGGAAGCTGAGTACACTGGTGATAGCTACCTTCTCGGTAGTATCCAACGGTTCGCCTACAAACACCCGGAAAGTGAACTTGCAATCAGACAAAATTTGATCAACTCACGAAAGCACCCATTTATCGGATATTGCTTCTCAATGCAACCAGATGCAGCAATTGCTCGCAGTCACCAGAGAGTTGTGAAAATGGATAAAGACGTCATACTTCGTAGTTCAAGATGGACTCCGGAAGAAGTTACTCGTCGAGAACACCTTCTCGCGAATGCGCTCAATGTTGATCCTTGGCAACTGAGTATATGTAGTTCACCAGATTTCTCACGTTGGAGCATTCCGAAACTCCTCATTCGTTCTATAGATGGAACGTATAAAGATGTAAGTGTCGTTGTGCCGGCACTAAAATCAGTATCGGAATACAAGACCGCACTAGGCTGCACAATCTTGGTTAACTTTGCAAGTGAGATTCATGAGCGCATGGTCTCAGACAAAAAGGTGCAAAAGATTGTTACTGAAATCATTACAACCCCTTAGTTACAAATCTGCCAGCTGTGATACCATTAATGTAATGAACAAAGAAGTTGTTGAGTACATCAAGAAAAGCATGGACGACGGCTTTTCTGTTCCAGCAATAATTGCAGAACTCCAGAAGAGCGGTCACACCGAAGCTGATATTGACGCTGGATTTCGCCACGCTTCTCACTCAAAATCTGAGCCAACTCCCCGTAAAGCGACTCTTGAACACAATCAAGATGCAACAAAAGTCTTTACAGTTATCGGAGGAGTACTCGTTGTTGTAGCCATCCTCATCGTAATTATTACCCAGTGGGATTCAGCTGGTTCACTCGGTCACATCCTCTTTTCAGGTATTCCAACCTTTCTCCTCCTTGGTTTAGCCTTCTATTACTGGGAAACAAATACCTATAAAGTTCTTCGAGATGGCAGCCTCATAACTGGCTGTATTCTTTTCCCATTTTTTGTCGGAGTACTTCTTTCAGAACTGTCATTATTTAGCGATAATACTCAGCTATTCTTTTTGACTATCTTCTTGGCAAGCTCAGCATTAACCGCCCTTCTCGAGTTCTCAGGTCGAAAACCAATTCTCAGCATCCTTACTCTTATTAGTGCGTATGGACTTGCAATTAATATTTTCGAATTTTTTGACACAAGCTTCACCACCAATCTCTGGCATTTCTTAACGATTTTCTCGATTGCAATTAGTGCATTGGGTATATACCTCCTCAAGAAGAAACACCAAAGTGCAGATACCTATGCAGCAGCTGGCATCGTATTAACTGCAGCTTCAATCCCAGCTTCGGTGTTTGCAATCCTCACTGGAGGAGATTGGGGAGTAACTAGTGCAACATTTGTGTACACAACGGCAATACTTGGTCTTCTCTACCTCTACGGTAGTGTTTTGTTATATAAATTGAACCAGCATTTTCATAGTCACGGCATACACAGCGCAAAACGACTCATTGAGGAAGTTGCAGTATTTATGGTTCTCATTCCTTTTGTTGCTGAAGGTATAAACGATGGATTATACGCAATTTTAGCTCTTATACTCTGCTTTGCCGCTATTATACTGAGCATACCAATTCGACTGCGCGCACTCTTCCCCATGGGACTTGTAGGGGTTGTTGTCAGTATCATTTGCATTGGTACACAGTACTTTGCTAATTCAATTAGTTGGCCACTCGCAGTACTTCTTGCTGGCTTTGCGATGTTTGGCATTGGGTATGCCATCCGTAGTGTTAAAGAAAAGGGGAAGTTACTCTTTAAAAACTTCAGGTACTTTGGACTTGGTGAAAGCCCTCACGAAGAAAAACTTGCCCAACAACAGTTTTCTTGTGTGCGAGTATTACTATTTCTCCTGGCCATTCCATTCATTCTTGCGTTTATCTTTCGTCTAATGTATTTCAGCTTTTAAAAGAAGGTTGCACCACGTATGGGCAACCTTCGAGGTCGAGCACCTATCCTTATTTCTTGGCCGCCTCACCAATCCAGTGCCCCAGCCAACCATTCATTTCTGGCAGGTCTTTGAGTTCAAGGATTTTTTGGAGCTCAAGAGTAACATCTCATCAGGCGCAATTACCCAGAGAAATATAGTTGACAATGTTAAAAATACATGACATTGTGTTAAAAATAGTTTGCATATGTCCCAACCAAGCCTGACAACTAACATCCGCCAACTCCGTCTCATGGCCAACATGACCCAGGAGGAGCTTGCTGATGCAGTTGGGGCAGTTCGCCAAACTATTGCCTATCTGGAAAAGGGTGAATACATGCCCTCCCTTGCTCTAGCCTGGCGCATAGCACAGATATTTAATAAATCTATTGAGGAGGTTTTTACCTTCACAATTCTATGAACACCATTAAGCTTGCCCTTGCTCGCCTTCGCGTTAGTCTGACCGTGGTTAAATCCCACAAAGTCCTGATCTGGTTCGCCATCATCAACATTCTCCTTTTTGTTGCAGTTCTTGGTGTAGCAGGATGGAGTGTTGGTAACATGCCGATTCCAAGTGACTACTTCGCGCAACAATCAGCTATTGGCGCAGTATTTCTCGCAGTCTTTTTTATACTCAACCTGATCGGGATATTTTTCGCTGCCACTTTCTTTAGCGCGGCAAGTACTGCACTTGCAGGTGAAAAGGTGAGATTCAGTGAAGCATTTGGTGCTGCATGGGCACGTCGCAAATACCTGGCGCAATGGTGGCTGTTCACCAGTGGAATCTTTATTGTGATTTTTATAATCCAGTTTGGCTTAGAAAAAGTCCTTTCTGTATTTGGTAAAGGCGCAAGTACTCTAATTTCCACTCTTACCGGCGGTGTTTTACAGACTGGCTGGAGCCTTGCAGCCTACTTTGCAGTTCCTGTAATTATGACTCATCCAGATTCACCAATCCCAACTATTAAACGCTCAGCAAGCCTCTTTAAAAGAAGTTTTGGGGAAGATGTAACCGCTCAAGGAAGCTTATTCTTGCTTGGTGTATTTATTTTCTGGCTGTCAGGATGTCTAGTAGGACTGATTAACTTCACTATTTTTACCATAAATCCTGCTATCGATACGTTAATATTTGGCATAGTTGCTGGATCAATATTTGGCACCGTCTTGGCCACACTGGTCATTATCGGAACAACTACCCGAGCAGTGTTTTACGCATCTTTGTACCGTTTTGCTGAAACAGGCGATTATGTTGGACCATTTAATCAAGAGATTATTTCCGGAGCTTTTGCAAAGAAAAAGACTAAGTTCTTTTAAACGGATAAAAAATTAGCTCCGGGTAGTATGCCGGAGCTTTTCGAATTCGCAGGGTTGCGTCATTTCATCCCAGAGATCTTGTGAATAACCCGCAACTTATCCTCAGGCTGTTTCGAAGATCTCTTTAGCGCAAGAATCATCAAGTTGAGACATTGGTCGACACTCAGCTCTTGCCGCTTCGGAAGTGAAGCGCCCATACCTCTTGGCATAGCTCTCAACTCACGCATGGATGGAGGGTTCGCAGCAAACTGTTTGATCACATCTGGCTTATGCACAATTGTAATTGTCCTACTGCCTTCCTTTCCACGTTTCCCCATAGGGTTCTCAAGTATTGAAACCGGCGTGCTTCGTTGGAGTATTTTTTGTAATATTCCAAGGTGACAAAGCTCCAATACATACTCTGAATCTGCATTGTTGTCATGACCTGGATATGTTGGATACCTATGGTTATTCCAATACCAGACCTCTCCATGTATTTCCATAGTTTTCAGAATATTCAAACAAATATTCTGAATATGTTGCTGAGAAGTATAATTCATTCCCTATCCTCCTGCCCTTTGGCTACCAGCTGTGTATATCAGAAAAAAGCACCAGGAAAAACAAAAAAGGGACGCATTGCGTAAAACAATGTATCCCTCAGGGGAGCGGCTATTTCTTCACCGCCCCGATAATGTATCCGTGATATGTTGGCTGGTCTGACCCGGTGCAGGACATCCAATATATCCTGTACTTCCGATCAGAGAGTTTCGACCTTAGAAAGTGCCCGTGCACTTTCTTGCCTGAAACTTGGACCTTCCACCCTTTCTGTTGGTGGACAAATTCACATCCGTCCTCGATGGCGGTACTAAACCGAAGTTCAATTCCTTTCGAGTCGACAGGAATGAGGTATTTCCCCTCAATCCTTACCATTCCTGCAATCTGCTCGGAAGCAGGCGCCGGTCCAGTCTCGATTGGCATTCGCATGCCGTGAAGAAGACGACTATTCTGCGCGAATCCCATTGCCGAAATCGCCATCAGGGCGATAAGAGTAAATAATTTCATGTTGCCTCCTTAGGGCAGCGCTTTTCACCAGGTCGCCCTGTAAAAGCTGATGGCCAATACTACCACAAATTGACCAAAATGTCAATCCTATGTACGGGATCACCCTCAATGAGACTTTGTTAGTGTTTCTAAGTATTGCAGCGGCGAGAGCCGCTGTCCAGCGGGACCTAAGGCCCGGTGGACACGTTTAGAATTGTAGAAGGTAAGCCAGGTTTCTAATTGAAGATTAAAGATCTCTGGCTCAAGGGCTAGGCTCTGCTTGTGCCAGTCTCAAAACTCTTCCTGAATCGTGCGGTTGAATCGTTCAATCCAGCCTTGGTACTTCGGTTGTTTCACCCAGTTGTGGAAGTGAATGAGAGAGGCAGCTTCTGCTGCCTCTCTAAACTCTTTCATGAATTCCGAACCATTGTCTGTTTGGATGTGTGAGATGGGAAATGGTGCCCGTCTCAGAAGTTCTGAAAGGAAGTTTGCTCCGTTCCTTGAGGAAGCTGAAACTAAACGTAACTTTGATGACGTGATAAAATAGTAAAGTAATCAAAGTATAATCATTGCGTTAATTTTATGGAAAAACATCCAAATCCAAAACGTGCATACACTGTAGCGGTGATTCTTATTTTACTCATCGCAGGTGGAGCCTACCTGTTTGTTCATTCAAAAGCAGATGATTCTTCCACATCTACCGCCACCGTTGTAACAACAAGTACACCCGTACCTACAACAACATATACCAACACTGCATACGGCTTCTCATTGAAGTATCCAAAAGCCTATACATTGAGTGGGGTTAGCGCCTTCCCAAGTATTACTGAGATTACACCTACTTCTACGTCCTTAGTTGTTACAACAACACCTAACACCACAGAAGATTATTCTGGAATTTTTAACCTGAACACTGTAGACAACTTAACCAACTTTACACAATCAGGTGTAGTTACATTTGAATATAATGGCAAGGAACCTCTTACAGGTGTAACGAGCACTAGTACAACCATTGGTGGGAAACAAGCCTATAAAGTTACTGACACCGCAAGTGTTTCAAAATCAACTACGTACTATGTAAAAAACAGCAAAACTGTTTTACAGATTAATGTACAAGATAACAATTCAGCCGCTTCAGATATTCTTGCCAGTATTTCGTTCTAGAAAATCTTTAGAATTCACTTGCCTTACTTGGAAAAGAGTTCTCCTAAAACCTGGAGAACTCTTTTTTGTGTCTCCGTATGCACTTCACCCAGCTTTTTGACAAGTCGAACTGAATCAACAGTGCGGATCTGATCAAGAACTATTTGACCTTCCTTTCCCTGAAATTCGCAAGAAACCCGAGTCGGATACTGTCTTCCTCTAGTTATCATTGGCGCCACGATAACCGTTCGAATTGTGTGATTCATTTCATCAGGTGATATCACCAAACAAGGGCGAGTCTTCTGTATTTCATGCCCAATAGTTGGGTCGAGGTTCACCAGCCAAAACTCAAACCTACTTACCACTGCCACTCCTGATCATCCCACTCTGTAGATACTGCCTCGAGCAATGTATCATCACCCTTTACGGCCATGTGTTTAAACTTTTCAGTCCAACCTACTCTGGCTTCCTCAACAGGACTTAGAACGAGACTGTTTTTCTCCACCGAAAGCTCTAACTCATCACTGAAACCAACCTGTTCAAGTACGGTTTTAGGTATGCGGATACCGCGCGAATTACCAATTGTGATAATGGGAATCTTCATACAAGTGATATTAAAATGTAGTCACATTGTAATTACGTATTTCAAATTTGTCAACCTACTTGGCCTACCGAAAATACCAATCAGATTTACGTGATGGTTATCACGGAACACCACTTCCATTACCGATATAGTGAACTCGAAATACATCTTTAGAGTATCCCAAGGGTTTCACATGAAAAGAATACTACCCCAATTTGCTGCGATCATAGGCATTACCGCGCTAATGCTCAGTCTTTTTCAGTTTAATTTAGCCAAGGCAGCCCTAACTGTACCGCTTGGCACTGCAGAAAGTTTCGCAATTTTGGGCGGATCTACCGTAACCAATACTGGTTCAAACGTTATCACTGGCGATCTTGGGCTAAGCCCTGGAACTTCGGTTACCGGGTTTCCACCAGGTTTGATTAACGGCACACAGTACATCACAGACGCAGTTGCTGCTCAGGCACAGGCTGATTTAACCATTGCATACGACAATGCAGCCGGGCAAACACCGGTCACACAAGTTTCAACTGAGCTAGGAACTACTATTAAACAGGCAGGTATCTACGACAGTGCCGATGGTACATTCGGAATCACAGGAACCCTTACCCTGGATGCTCAAAATGACCCTGCAGCGGTTTTTATCTTCAAAACCGCCTCATCACTTATTACCGCATCTTCAAGCAGTGTACACCTTATTAACGGCGCTCAAGCCTGTCACGTTTTCTGGCAAGTTGGGAGCTCAGCTACACTTGGTACAGACTCAATATTTAAGGGAAATATCCTTGCCCTTAGTGCAATAACACTTACGCACGGAGCAAATGTTGAAGGCCGTGTTTTAGCCCGTACCGCAGCAGTAACTCTAGATAATAATGCAGTAACGGTTCCTACATGTTCACCAAGCACACCCACTCCAACTCCAGACCCCACACCAACCCCAACAGCTATAATCACCCTCACCAGTAGCCCTACCCCAACTAGTACAGCGTTATCAGCTGGAGCAGTTAGTACCAGTCCACCAAAATTTCCCCATACTGGATTTGCACCTGCAGAGAATAAAAGTCCATGGGAAACTGTCGCCTTACTCACTTTTGCTACGCTCTTTGTAAGCTCACTTGCTGTCGTCGTTAGAAAACGAAGTAGTTAGGACTTTGTGAAAATACCTCTTGAATGGTGTGTTTTAGGTGTAAGCACATTCGGAATTGCGTTCATTTTGTTCGCACCCTTTTTTACACCCTCAACACCCTTCACTCCGCGACCTGTAATTGAACCAGTTTGGTCACCTACCACACAAGTAAAAAGACTCTTTACATCTAAACCGGTTATTATTCCCGCTATTCTCGATGCGGCCCCAAATCGATTGCTCATTCAGGTTCTTGGCATAGATGCACCAATTGAACAGGTTGGTCTTACCATGGAAGGAGCAATGGATACACCTCAAAATCCAGAAGATGCTGCTTGGTTTAGAGACGGAATCCTCCCTGGCCAGATCGGAACAGCCGCCATCGATGGACACCTCGACTGGATACACGGAGAGCCAGCACTTTTTACACATCTCAGCGCACTACACAAAGGGGATTATATCCAGGTTAGAGATGAAAATGGGCATGTCACAACGTTTGTGGTAACGAGTTTGCACACCTACAACAAAAGCGAAAGTACTATGGGTGTATTTAGCTCAAATGATGGAATTTCACACCTCAACCTTATTACGTGTGAAGGTACGTGGAATGCAAAATTACAAACCTACACCGACAGACTTGTAGTTTTTAGTGACAGAGTACATTAGTCCAAAAAAGCACAATCTCTTGACAAAATATACATATACGTATAAATATATGTATATGCCTACCAAAACCATTTACGTCAGCGATCAAGATGCACCAGTTTTTGAGGAAGCCCGCGCGATCGCCGGGGAAACCCTCTCTTCTATTATCGTCCGCTCTCTGCGCGAGTTTCTCGCCAGACAAGCTCAAAAAGAGAGTGGCCTGAAAGAAATCAAAGTCCGTACTGGCAGTCGAAACTCCGAACAGGAGCAACGATTTTACGGCACTAAAGTGGGTGACTGGCGCGGCTTTAGCGACGACCAAGAGTGGTGGATGCAGGCAGAAGTCTACCATACCCAAAAGAGTAATTGGGCTGTTCTTCTTACCCAGGTTTGTAAAGCCAGTCTCCTCACCGACAAAAAAAGGTGGCGCGAGAGTGGCGACTACTTACTCGATGTCCGTCACAGCGAATTACTCGTTGTAGCTAAACCAGAGGAACTCAATGACAAGGTTCCTTCTGACGTACTACGCGTGGTTAAAGAGCTAGCAGCTCATACTGACCAACCGGCCACGTTTCTCGATATATAACAAAACCATCCTATGAACCATACCGATCACCTTGATGACCTCGCACGTTTAAGCGCGATTCACGATATTAGCCGTTGGGACAACTGGGGCTCGCCCGTTGGTCTGATTATTTTCTTCAATGGAATGGCACTGTTTGCGATTCTTGTGCGCTACGCCATTTTGATGAAATAGCCTCACGATTTCTCCTCCGCGCCCTGGTTTACAAAATGCATTAAAGTGTATACACTGTATACATGCATACAGTTCAGTATACAATTCGAAATATTCCCAAAAGTGTAGACCAAGTAATCCGAAAAAGAGCTCAAGAAAGCGGCACTTCTTTTAACCAAACAGTGGTTGACCTGCTTACATTACAAACGCTCGGAACCACGACTCCTCAAGAGGAGAGTAATTTTAATTGGCTGTTCAATTCGAATACCCTCGATGAGAGCTTCGACAGCGCTTTGCACGACCTCAATCAAGTAGACACCACCCTGTGGCAGGCGTAGAAAAAATTCTACTCGATACAAGTGCATATTCGGCGTTCAACCGCGGGGATGCACGGCTTCAACCCTGGTTTAAAAGTAGTTTGGAAATTTGTACGCCACTGATTGTTATTGGCGAATTACGCGCAGGCTTTGCAGCAGGTTCTCGTCGAGCTGAAAATGAAGCTCTGTTACGTCGTTTTTTGGATGCGCCAAATGTATCTCAACTAACCTTGTCTGCAACAACAACTGAGCACTTTGCAGCACTTTATCTTAAGCTTCGACAAGGCGGTGTGACTGTCAGTACAAATGACCTTTGGATCGCTGCACTTTCTATTGAACATAACCTTGCAATTCTTTCCCTGGATGAGGATTTTTCACGGATTCCAGGTGTACGTATTGTGAAGTTTTCTTAATAAATATTGAATTTCAAAAACCGCCACACTTCCTTGTGCAGCGGCATATAATCACATCTTCCTCGCTTTGAAATATCCTAACTCAGTCCGCTCGAGATAATCTCCCCAGAAATCCCTACCCATTGCTCGTATGCCTTCAGCAGAAATATGCGGCTTCACCCAAGTGAACCGAGTAAATCCAACCCTACGACACATATCCTGAACAGTTTCCGGCCGATAGTATGTTGCAGAATAGGTATCAATGGAACGTCCTTCGTTAAATAATTCAATCTGCAAAGGTGCACCATCACCAGTACCGCACGGCAGTGTTTTACGTGCGCCAAAGTGTGAATTATCATTTCCCGATGGTAGATCTATTACACCGATCAACGCACCTTTCTCATTCAGAGCTTCGTAAAATCTACCAAGTAAATATTCCAATTGTTCTACCGTTTCCGGATAGTTCAGAACGAATGGTGCAACAATACAATCAACTGCAGGTAAATCATATGTAAACATGTCGCCAAGCAGATATTCACACTCTGCATGATACGAATTTTGAGCTAATTTAATCTGTTCTTCAGAGTCATCTAAGCCGATCACCCGCTGAGCACCTTTTATAGCCAAAGGTTCGGTGAAGAACCCACTGCCACAACCCACATCAAGTGCACGTTTACCTACGAGGCTTCCTGTCATATGCAGAACCGTTGGCAATATTGAAAACAATTTATCTGGTTTTTCATTAGTCTGCTGATACCTGAGCGCCAAACGATTAAAATCATTTTTTCTTTCCATAATCCCTCTTTTTCAAAGTTCAATTGATATCGGAATTTATCATAGTAAAATAGTATTTGTCAATATATAATGGTTAAATAAGATATTTTGTAAAGTTACAATTTACATATTTATATGGTTTCCAACAAAAATATTACTCTCCTTACTTCCCTGGGTCTTACTCCAAGCGAATCCCAACTGTACCTCAAGGCTATTCCGCTTGGGTCGGCAACAATTATTCAGCTCGCTAAGCAGGTAAACATGACCCGTCAGGGTATCTACCTAATCATTGACCGGATGGTAAGCCTTGGTTTCATGAAAGAAACGCTTTCTGATTCAGGTAAACGACTCTACCAAGCAGTAAGTCCCGACATTCTCACAGACAAAGCGCAGTCGATTACTTCGCAAATAGATGCCCTTGTACCTGTTCTGAAGACCCAGGAGGCCGCTAATACCTCGCTCCCGAGCATTTCTGTGTATGAAAATCCTATCGCCATGCGTGAGTGGTACCGCGAGTTTATGAGCAAAGCCAAACCAAACGAAGAACTTCTGGTGTGGGCAACAAACAAAGCGTGGTACAGTGTTGATCCTGAATTTCTTGCAAGTTTTATTGAATTCAAAAAAAGAACTGGGACAGCTGACCGGATCATTGCACCAGATACTGCTGAATCCAGGCTTTTCACTCAAGAAAATGTACAGCCAAATGCTGAGTTTCGATTTTCTCCTGACCACTGGCAAACTGACACCGAAAAATGGGTGTGGCGAGATACGGTTTCCTACCTAACCATTCGAGAGAATGCTACTAACCTGATTGTTATTCGTTCTGCACAGCTTGCGGCACTAGAACGGTTTAGTTTTGAGAGGATTTGGCTGGGGCTGGAGAAATAAAAAGTCTCCCCCTGGAACAACTGTAACCAGGGGGAGTGGGGCTAAATCTCGAAACGTTTGGAACTCGAACCTTTTTTCGGATCCGGATCTGGATCTGGGTCGTTAGCAGCAACTGGAGCACCGCCAGTGTCACCTGGTCTATTCTTTAAGACGAGCACCCTCTTATCCTCAGGAAGAGGAAGGGACGATTTAAACGGCGGAGCTTTTTGAGTAATGCGTAACCAAACGTAAATCGCTACTGAAAACATGAAGAACCCGAATATCGTCCAATCCATCGAGTGGGTAGTTATAAGAGTAAATAACCCCCCAAAAGCACAGATCACGATCGCGAGCAAGAACAGTGGCGCTGCAAACTTTCTAATCATATGTCCCTCCTTTGCAGATTGACCGCATGAACATGCCTGCACTGTATCAAATTTTTCAGGAATAACAACATATTTATTGACACAAATACATTTTCTGAAATACTCAAAACAGTTCTCTATGGAGGTGAAGGTTATGGGGGCAACGCCCTGGACGTGGGAGGACGTAAAAGCATTTGGTATCGTTATTATCATTTTTGGCGCTATTATCGGCGGAGGAATCTTCGGGATTCGCTTTTTTCGAAAGCCACCTGACAATTCAATACCTCAAGTTCAGCGTTTTGTTGCTCCACAACAAGCAGCTGCAAACAATGAACTTCAGAGTCAAAACAAAACTAATGGTCCTTAGCGGGTGCACTGCAACCGCAATAAAATTAAACTGATGCCCATCTCCTCGAGACGGGCACATTTTTTATTAATAAATGACGTACTCCCCGGACTCACGTCCGGGGTTTCTGCCCTCACCTCATGAGAATCCAAGATCCACCTGTTGAGGAAGTTCTTCCTTGCCCTGGTGTTCAATGTATTTTCTGATCTGGT
>CAILIB010000030.1 GCA_903834195.1 uncultured Candidatus Berkelbacteria bacterium
AACGGTGGGACTCAATGAGGACCAGATCAGAAAATACATTGAACACCAGGGCAAGGAAGAACTTCCTCAACAGGTGGATCTTGGATTCTCATGAGGTGAGGGCAGAAACCCCGGACGTGAGTCCGGGGAGTACGTCATTGATTAAAAAAATCGGACATCCTGTTGGTTAAGGATGTCCGTTTTAGGACTCTTTTATTTGATGTCGTCGAGATCGTTGATCTTAACGGGTTTTTCTCCGTACTATTGAGAGGTGTACGGCGAAAGCATCAAATCAATTGGCGGCGGCCTATATGAAGGAATTTAACTTTCGTTAATTTCCTAAGATATATTGGCCGCCGTCGATCAGTCGGTTGTCGCCGTGCCGGTCCTTGTCGTCGGTTGACGGGAACTCATGCCGTGGTTGGCGTCGATCTTTGAGCATTTAACAATCAATTTGCAACTTGATGCAGGTGGGCTGTGATTCATGGTGTGCCTCCTTTAGGCATCCTACCGAGCTTGGTGCTCAGAAAGGATTTTGTCCGTAAACGAACAATATTTATATACTCGAAAATATAAAGATTGTCAATATATTAATTACTAGAGCACCTTAATTAAATTATGAGAATAATTTAATTACTTTTTGCAGACTCAAACACTTCATCATCTAACTGTGAAATACTCTCTTTGGCCCAGGTTTCAATAAAATCTCCAAGAACTTTCTTGGCGATTGGATCCTTAAAATCAGAAACATAGCTACGTAACCGTGGCAACATCATCTGAATGTCACCAGGAGTCATTGTCCCAGTAATAAACGCCTTACAGTTGCTCACTTCAATGTATGTGGCAATTTTGGTTAATCGCGCTTCATCTGTGGTAGGAGTGCTCGCATCAGTAAAAAGCCCGAAGTAGTACTTAGGGTCAGGAAAAAGCGACGAAAAATAGCGCTGATTTTCAGCTTCAAATTCTTTTGCTTTTGTATTCGCTGCAGGATTTGCCTTGGCATATGGCATTGCAATATCACCACCAAACAGAGTTCCTAAGTTGTGAATCAGACAAAGTTCCAGAACACGGGCGAGATCAATATGTGCCCCAGCATCAATCACTTGCTTAGCCAGTTGCCATCCGACAAGCGAAACGACGTAATGATGTTGAGCTATATCAGGTAGCTGGCTTTTTGGTACGCCAGAAAGTGCAAAACCATACTGTGGTTGGTTGCGGGTAAGTTCGAACAGGTGGAATAAACGGGATTGGTCGGTCATGGTGCACATTATTTCTAATATGCACCAATGCTATCTTGTGTTTGTACACAAAAACTAGTGAAGTCGACTTCGGCTAATAAATATTTTGCCGGTATTCTTCCTCAAAATAAAAGAGAGGAAGGGGAGTTGGAGGGGATTTTTGAAGCTCTTCTAATTCGTCGCCAAATCGTATGCAGCCGTATGAAGACTCGCGCTCAATTTTGATGGCTTCTGGAAACGAAATCCAATTATGTTGGCCGTACTCATTTTTAACTATAAGTTCGCCGGTTGGGTTATGTGAAATGCAGACGTGGTAGAGAATATCACTGTATAGGGTATCAGTTTCGTCGTAGCGCATCTTACGGATTAGTCCGAACAGCTGAAAATCTGCACTCAAACCAGCTTCTTCAGTAATACGGCGGGAAGCTGCGTCAGTGGCACGTTCGCCACGGTTAATTGCACCGCCGATAATTTCTCGGTGCCCTGTAAATGGTTGCAGGGCACGAGTCTGGTATAAAACCTTGCCATCGTTTAATACTAAACATAAGGCAGCCATTTTGAACTTATTACCAGTCTGGTTTTGCTCATCCAACGGTTGAAGTTCCATTGCAAGTGCTTTTCCATTTGGTGTAAGTGAGTAGAGGTCGCGATTTTTGTGGACAAGTCCGCGCTTCACTAATTGTTGAAGATGATAGTTAAACAAATCATTTTCAATTTCGGTGCTTGGCTTCATCTTGCTGTAGCGCAAACCATCCGGCGCCGTGCGGATGATGTGGAGTATTTGCGTCTGAATAGGATGAAACGTCATGGTTAGACCATAGCAGCTGAAATTAGCGGTGCATAGTGTATACTCGCTCTATGGAAAACACAATCACACTTGGCGGCGGATGTTTCTGGTGCATCGAAGCTGTCTTCACAGATCTTAAGGGGATAACCAGTGCAGTTTCAGGGTATGCAGGAGGAGATACTGAAAACCCTACGTATGATCAAGTCTGTACTGGTCGTTCTGGTCATGCTGAAGTGGTTGAAGTGACGTATGATCCTGAAATTATTACACTGCACGATATTTTAACCATTTTCTTCACATTGCATGATCCGACAACGTTAAATCGCCAGGGGGCTGATGCAGGAACACAGTATCGCTCTACAATTATGTATCGTGACGATGCTCAGAAAGCAGAGGCTGAAACTGTAATCGCTGAAATCACTGAATCTGGAATTTGGCCTGATCCGATTGTTACTGAAGTTGTTCCCTTGCTGCATTTTTATCCAGCCGAAGCATATCATCAGCACTACTTTGCAAATAACACTAATAAGGCGTATTGCCAGATTGTTATCGCTCCAAAAGTGGCAAAATTACGTTCGCTCTATAGTGCGAAGCTTCGCTAAGGTATACTGAATGTAATGAACTGGTTAGGGTACGCACTCTTGGCGGCTGTACTTCAGTCTGCTGCAACAATTTTGCAAAAAGAAACGCTCTCGAAGGGAAGTTCGATGCGTTTTTCCTTTATTCTCATGGTGCTTAAGGCAGCATTATTTTTGCCGTTGATTCGCTCTTTCAATCTGTCAGCGCTGCATGGGTGGGCTCCATATGCAGTGCTTGGATCAGGAATACTTGGTTCATTTGCTTTTGTGTTGACCGCAAAGTCACTGAAACACATGGAGATTAGTACGATTTCACCACTCTTCTTACTTTCTCCAGCACTAGCAGCGATAACAAGTTATTTATTCCTGCATGAAACATTAAATCTCTTACAATCCGGTGGAATTGGGTTACTTCTTGTTGGTGCATACGTGCTGCAGACCAGTCGAGGAGGAAGTATTTGGGAGCCGTTTATTCGGTTACGAACTTCTAAGTATGTGCAATATATTTTACTTGCTTTACTTGTGTACGGGTTTTCTGGCATGTTAGATCGCGCATCGGTTTCTCAGTTTGGTATTAATCCAGATGGATATTTAGAAGCAGTCTTTTTGTTGCAAGCGCTGTTCTCAACCCTAATTTACGCATTCAGTTTACGAGGGTGGCATGAGGTTGCAACTGAAAAGTTACCTGTGTTACCAGTTCTCGGCGTCGCTCTCTTAACTGCTGCATATCAGTATGCTCAAATCCATGCCATGGTGTTTGCAGTGGCAGGGTTGGTACTTGCAGTTAAACGGGCATCTTCGGTAGTTACTGGAATTATCGGAGGAGAAATTTTCCACGAACATGACTTACTTCGAAAGGGGTTTGCAGGTGGAATTATGATGGCTGGCGTTGTGGTGTTGGTCTGGCACTAAAAGAGAGCCCTGAGGCTCTCTTTAATTTAACGGCGGGCAAAATGCATTCCGTGAGGTGGAATAACCCACTTCTCACTAATGTTGTTTTCAGTTGCCCAGGTTTTTAGTTCGCTGAGGACACGTGCACTGTCGGCTTTGCGTTTCGTAGTATCTGTCTCGGTGCGAATCGCATCGAGCTGTGCTTTCACTTCTTGCTGCTTGGCGAGAATTAACGTTTCCTGGGAGCTTGTCAGTTTTCCATTTGCTACAGCTTGATCAAGCCGAGTTTTCTCATGTGCTGCACGTTGCGCGTCAGTTTCCGCGGGTGGTTTTGGTCTGGCTGTTTCACTGGGTTTTGCCCCGCTTAGTGCGGGGCTTTTCGCAAATGTGTGGGGAATGCTGAGGCTAGAAGCAAATACTGCAGCGGCGGATCCAATGCTGAAAATCAACAGTTTTCTCTTGCTCATATGTTTAGACTTACAAAATTTAAAAGGGTTCAAAGATGGGTCGAATTGTTCTCACTGCACCATAGGCGTTTCTTACTTGTATGGTACTAGCCTAATTTGAGCAGCTGAGAAATTGCTTAATAGGCTTCGTTCGGGCTTTCGATATGAGCTTAGAAACTATAAATCGGCAAAAATTGTAGTAAGTTCTGCCTCTGTAAGTGGTTGTTTATTGAGTTCATTGACGAGCCACAGTCCACTGTTTCGAATCTTTTCTTTTGGCGAATAGTTCCCGAGCCACGTTGCTGAGGGAAAACATTCATCACACGTTGAAAGGGTAGAAATAAGTTTTGACTCAATTTCTAGTCGTTGCTGTTTAGAATCTATGTGTAGAACTACAAAACTGAAGAAATTGCGGATATATTCACTTACTTGCTGTTCAATTTGATTTTGGTATATAGAGTTGAGAAGGTGTCCGTTTACATCTCGACTTGCTTTGGTTGTGAAATCAATTTCCCAAACAGCTAAGTAGGGGTCTGATGATTTATGCAAAAGTGCGCGACCAATATTTTTACGGAAAATGCTTCGATCTTTGTTTTCCTGTGTGAAATGTTGCTGAATTCGTGATCGGAGTTGATTTTCACCAGTATGAGTTCCTACTCGGACAATTCTTTCGCCACCGTGTCCGTATTCTCCTTTTTCAAAGAGCAGGTATATGCCATTATTTGGTATGCCTGTTAATGGAGAAGAGAATGAAAACCATGGGAGTGTTTGTGCAATTGTATGGAGCTTTTTGCAAACAGTACTCATTACTCGAGAGTTATTTTTTGCAGTGGGACCGGATTGTTGAACAATTTTTGAGCAAGATTTACTGAAGTTTCGGTGAGTTCTGTAACGTAAAAAAGATGTGTGCTATCTTTTGAAAGTTTTTCAGATAATTCAGGGTGATTTTCTAGATAGGAATGTAGTTTTTCACCCATGCATTCATCCTGTGAAACTACATGAATGTCTGCTCCGAGAATTTCCTGGATCTGTCTTTTAAGAATCGGGTAGTGAGTACATCCAAGAATAAGTGTGTCGATATTTTCAGTAAATGGCGCAAGATAGTCTGCGAGAAATTGCTGAGCCTCGTCAAAGTTTCCTGATTCAATCAGGGGAACCAAATCAGGCGCTGCTTGTTGAATAATATCTGCCTGTGGAGATATCTTCAAAATTTCACGTACAAAAGCACCAGATTCTACCGTGCTTGAAGTGGCAAGTACACCGATTATTTGAGTACTACTTTGCTTGACTGCAACTTCTGCAGCAGGAATAAGTACGCCAAGCACCCGACGATCTGGAAAATGAGCCGGTAGGTATTCTTGCTGAATTTTACGGAGCGCTTCAGCCGAGGCAGTGTTGCAGGCAATAATGATAATCTGACATCCGGCATCAAAGAGATGTTGAACAGCCTTTTCAGTAAAATTATAAATTTCGGCCTGTGTGCGATTTCCGTACGGAACATGAGCAGTATCACCGAGGTAGATATAATCGTAGTGCGGCAGGGTTGCAACAAGATTACTCATCACAATAAGTCCGCCAAGTCCTGAATCAAAAATGCCTATTTTCATGTGTGGGTGCATGGCACTAGCCTAACAATAAATGCCTGAACCTGCTATGCTACATACGAAATGAAAGAAGTTGAAGTCAAAATTCTTGAGATAGACACTGAAGCAGTTGTTGAAAAACTACTTTCTCTTGGTGCTGAAAAAGTGTTCGAAGGCGACATGCTTGCCACGATGTATGACTTTCCCGATCGGAGATTCGATAAGGAGGGTTCGTTTGTGCGCCTGAGGACAAAGGGTAATACGGCAGAACTTGTATTCAAAAAGCGTCTTCTAGGTACAGTTGCTAAAAGTTTTGAAGAAACAGAGACTCAAGTTTCTGATTTACAAGCAACTCGGAAGATTCTTGAAATACTCGGACTTGTTCCATTGCGGGAGGGCCGTAATTGTCACAGAGTTTCTTATGTAATTGATTCTACCCACATAGAAATAGATACCATTGAAGGTATTCCAACGTTTCTTGAAATAGAAGTACAAGATGAATCTGAAATTGCGGCATGGGTTGAAAAACTTGGTTACGCGATGGCTGATGCAAAACCATGGAGTAAGCGTGAGGTCTATGCATATTACGGCGTTGTACTCGAAAACAACTAAGAATGAGTTTCAAACCCGTCCGATTACTAGGCTATGCGATGGTGTTAGCTTCGGCAGTTTGTTTTGCAAGCTACGGAGTGTGGGCACGATTAATTGGTGCTGATTTTGGCATATTTTTTCAAGGCTGGGTACGAAGTGCAATTATTTTAGCTGTACTCTTTCCGATCGCGCTACTCACAAAAAGCCTGAAGCCAATTAAGAAAGAAGATCGAACTTGGTTTGCAGTTACAGTTTTATTTGCTGTTTTTACCCAGGTACCGATCTATTACGCCTATAATCACTTAGCACTCGGAACGGCAAATCTGATTTTTTACTCGGTGTTTTTGATCACATCGTATATTGTTGGAGCAGTATGGATGGGAGAAAAGCTTGGCGTTGTGAAATTGATCTCACTTGTTTTAGCACTTACAGGGCTCAGTGTTACATTCGGGCTGTCACTTAAAGTTTTTTCATTGACCGCATTAGCGCTTGCTGCATTTAGTGGAATCGCAAGTGGAGGAGAAATTTCGACAAGTAAAAAATCAAGTCAGTACTCTTCGATACAGATCACTGTATATATTTGGTTTTTTACTGTTCTAACACATTTGCCGCTCTCACTTTTGAATGGCGAAAAACAAATTGTACCAGCGTTGAACTCCGAGTGGTTTGCAATGTTAGCCTACGCCGCAACGGGGCTTGTTGGTTTCTGGTTAGTCATAGAAGGATTCAAACATATCGATGCATCAATCGGTGGTTTGATTGGATTGTCTGAAATTGTGTTTAGTATTTGCTTTGGTGTGATTCTCTTTGGAGATGGGTTCGGTGTTTCAACAATAATTGGTGCAATATTGATTTTGTCTGCTGCAATGCTGCCGGATATATGGGCGCTTGCATTTCGGCAGCGGCTGCCAAAACTTCCTGTTATTAATCTTTAACTGTCTATTTTCAGGTCAAAATGGTACACTATATGTACTTTAATTTTCGCTGAATACTATGCCAAGGGGGATTCATCTTATCGGCGACCTATATGGTTGCCAGTTGGGGAGTTTTGTACAAAAAGAGGAAGATTTAGCGCCACTCGTTAAGCTTCTTGCTGAGTATATTGTTTCATCAGGCCTAACTGTTCTCGGGGAAGTCTCGTACTTCTTTGGACCTGGCGCCGTGACGTTGTCGTACATTTTGGCAGAGTCCCATCTCTCATTTCATACCTGGCCAGAAAACGATTACGTGTCGCTTGATGTCTTTACCTGTAATTTGGAAAAAGATAATACTGCGGCAACCGAAGATGTTTTCAATTATTGTTGTCGTGAGATTTTTCACGCCACTGATGATAATAAACAGGTGATATACCGCTAGTGACTTGTGTAATGCGGAGATAGTGCTATTGTGGGGGCAACTAAGAGTGGTCAACTAACTGTGCCTATATGCCGGTTCAGCCATCTTCGCCCATTGAGGTAGTGCAGCCGATTCGTAGGAGTATTATCGTCCTTGGTGTTCGCATGTTCATTTTGTTGTTTATTGCAGACAGTATTTACGCAGGACTCCTGCTCTTTTTGGTTATTGGAGTAGTGCCGACTCGTTGGACCACCGAGTACACAGTTGTGCTGTGGTTTGTGCACACGGTAAAAAATGTTCTCCTGACGTACTCACTTCTCCACCTGGTTGTAAGTTGGATCAGTACTATGTACTACGTAACAGCTGGTCACCTAATTCGCCAACGTGGAGTACTCCATACTGAGGATACGATTTATCAGCTGACAGATATTGAATCTGTGGTGATGGATCAGTCGTGGTTGGGCAAATTATTGAATTTTGGTGATGTTACGATTACGTTTTTTGTGGCTAGAATTCCTGAAAAAGTGACGCTTTACTCTATAGAAAATCCTAAACGCTACGAAGAGCTTTTTTCAAAATACGTATAAACCTGGAGAAATATGATTCTTACATTGTTAAAGAAAAAGTCTCTTGATGGAGATGTGTATCAATTTACATTTAAGCCTTCAAAGCCACTTATGTGGAAAGCTGGGCAGCAAATGCAGATTACGTTGCCTCATGAGCATGTTGATAATTTGGGAATTACGCGAACGCTCAGTATTGCCTCAGCGCCATTTGAAGAAAATATTATTCTACTAACGCATTGTGGAATTCAATCTAGTTCATTTAAACGTGCCTTACGGGATTTGGAACCTGGTGATACGGTTGAGGCTGGCTCTCCTGAAGGTGGGTTTATCCTTGAAAATCCACACAAAAAGTACACCTTTATTGCTTCGGGGATTGGCATAGCGCCATATAGGGCAATCTTAATGGACTTGGATTATCATAACCAACCTATTGATGTGGTACTAATTTATAGTAATTCAACAGATCATTTTCCTTTTAAAAATGAAATTGAGGAACTGGTTGAGCGTCATCATAAACTGAGTGTATTTTACTCAGTTGATCCTGATGAAAAAGAGCGTGGGAGGATTAAAGAAATGATTACCGGTATGGAAGATAATCCGATTTATATGTCGGGTGTTTACGTACGAAAAATTGCCGCCATGTTTGATGGTAGGGACACACATCCAAAACGAGTTGTACACGATGGGGAAGTGGTTGAATCTGAAGAAATAACTCGACCTGGCTTTGTTGTAGCCGAGGAAGTTGAGCTAATGAGTCTCTGGGGCGAGTAATTGTGTAACAGTTTGGGCAATACTCTGTTCTTCATTACTTGGTACTGACCAAATGCTAACACTACTCTGTTCGGAATTGAGTTTTACTGGGTGATCAAACTCGCCAGAGTAATTCGCTGTTTGATCAAGTATAATCCCAAGGTATGAAAGTGGTTGGCAGATTTTTTCGCGGATATAGGCGCTGTGTTGGCCGATTCCGCCGCTGAAACTAATACCGTCTATTCCAGACAGGGGAACTGAAAGTGCAGCAATACTTTTTGAAATTCGATACGTGAACAGATCTATTGCGAGCGTTGCACGTTCATTTCCTTGGGAGCTTGCTTCTATTAGTACACGTGGATCTACGCTGAGACCTGAGACTCCGAGTAGGCCGCTCTCACTATTGAGCATGTGCTGTAAGTGTTGAGTGTCCCACCCTTTATTGGTTAAGAAAAAAAGAATATCTGGGTCGATGTCTCCGCTTCGTGTTGCCATCATGACGCCTTCTAATGGAGTAAATCCCATGGTTGTATCGACACTTTTCCCATCCAGAATGGCACACAAGCTATCGCCGCCACCTAAATGGCAGGTGATAATTCTTTTTTCTGATTTTCCTTCCTCTAGAAGAAGTTTTGCAAGCGTTTTTGAGGTTGATTCATGCGCAACTCCATGGAACCCGTAGCGAACTATTCCTTCGCGTTCAGTCAATTCGTATGGAAGTGCATATGTGTGAGCAACTGCGGGTAGGTGTGCATGAAAGGCTGTGTCAAAAACTGCCACGGTTGGCAAATTAGGAGCGAGCTCGAGGCATGCTTTCAGAACCGCAGCAGCACCATAATTGTGTAATGGAGCTAGTTCACCTAATGCTTCAATTGTGCAAATTACATCAGGAGTGACGAGAGTTGGTTCTGTAAAATTTCGGCCACCATGAACTACTCGACAGCCGATTGCGGTTACGCTCGGGTCAAGTTCGGCGAGAAGTCCACGGGCGGCAGCACCAAGGTCCCAGGTTTCAATTGTAGGATACGATGAAACTGTGCCGTCGTCATGAATTAACGAGGCTTTGAGTGTGGTGCTGCCAGGATTGAGTACTAATATGGCCACGTCCAATTTTTAATCTCAGGCATATCATCACCGTGAGCGCGAACATACTCCTTATGTTCCAGGCGGCGTTCTTCCATGGCTTGGCGAACGTGAGCTGCCTTTACACTAAGGGAAGGAACACGATCAATAACATCCATTACAAGTTTGAAGCGATCGAGGTCGTTTAACACTACCATGTCAAAAGGAGTAGTGGTTGTACCTTCTTCTTTGTACCCGCGTACATGAAGATTCTCATGGTTGGCGCGTCGGTACGTGAGCTGGTGAACGAGGAGAGGGTAGCCG
>CAILIB010000031.1 GCA_903834195.1 uncultured Candidatus Berkelbacteria bacterium
GGTTACTATAGGTCGAGATGATACTTACTCCACACCCTATACTGATTGAATTGGCTATAGGTCCTGTATATACGCACGGCCTGTTTTTTGCAATGGGCGCACTGGCTGGGGCGCTTGTTTTAGCTCATCAGCGCCAGTTTTTTGAAAGGAGCCTCGGGTGGATGCTCGAACGTTCAGTCTACATTTTTATCTTTGGTATTCTTGCTGCGCGTTTTGCATTTCTCCTTTCCTACCCAAGTATTTGGGATAGTGTGAGTCAAATCTTTAGTTTTTGGGATGGCGGGCTCGTTTCGTACGGCGGAATTTTGGGTGGGGCACTTGTTGTATTAGCTCAAGCGCGAGCATTTCCAATTGCTAAACGCCCTCAATGGTATGCAACAGTCGTTCTTGCATGCTTGTTAGGATGGGGTATCGGCCGTTTCGGCAACTTCTTTGCAGGAGACTCAGTTGGCGTAGCTTCAACTCACTGGAGCTTCTTTTATGGACGTATACCTATTCAGATCTTTGAGAGTGTACTCTGTTTTTCGGTATACTTTATAGTACGAGGCTGGTTAGCAGGTAATCCGTGGCGAGTAGTGTACGTAAGCGGTCTTGCGTATTTTCTAGGAAGGGCGGTTATTGATACCTGGCGCGATGAATCAGTAGTGCTTATGTTGCACGTGAGTCAGTGGATCTCGGTACTTGTAGCACTGGGGATAGTAATAATCTGGAGGTATCGTGCGGAAAAAAGAGTTGGGTAGTGCACTAGGTATAGCTCTGGTAAGTCAGGTGATACCTGTGGCCTTAATAGGTCTTCACGTTCCCGCACAAGTAACGCAACGTACTTGGTTGCTCGCAGTGCCACTCTGGCTTGTGTACGTGGCTGCTACAGCGCTTCTACTCAGTTTAATTAAGCGGTTTCGCGGTTGGCCAGTTGCGCTCTTAATTGGAGGGTTGCTGAGTAATATTTTCAACCTGTTTCTATACGGCGCGGTGATGGATTATATCCCGTTTGGAACCTTTTATACGAACCTCGCAGATATCTGTATTGTGTTGGGATGTATTTTGCTCGTTTTTCAGGTTGGTCAGACGCGTGTTCGGCGGCGCAAGGAACATCTTACAGTATAAAAAAGACCCTCTTGCGAGGGCCTTTTTCTTGGAGAACTATTTAGCAGCGGCAGCTACTTGCTTTACCAGAGTTTCTAGAGCAGCGGTATCGTGAAGTGCCATGTCTGAGAGCATCTTACGGTTTACTTCGATGCCCTGCTTGCGCATTGCTGACATGAAGGTACTGTACGACATACCGTGCAGACGAACTGCAGCGTTGATACGAACAATCCATGCACGACGAAGATCGCGCTTCTTATTGCGACGGTCGCGATATGCGAACTGTCCAGCTTTAAGAAGTGCTTCGGTAGCGCGCTTAACAAGCGTACGGCGACCATTTCGGAAGCCCTTAGCGCGTGCTAATAGGTTTGCATGTTTTTTATGAGTATTTATTCCTCGTTTTACGCGTGGCATGACGGGCGATTAGGCTACTTTGAGGTAAGGGACGAGGCTTTTGTGACGACGTGCCATACCTTTAGACATCAGTTGGTACCGCTTAGCAGCAGACTTTTGACGTTTTGATTTGTTGTGACGAAGGTGTGAGGCGGCAGTGGTAGGCATAATAATTTGCCCGCTTCCTGTGACGCGTAGACGCTTTATGGTCGTCTTGTGAGTTTTCAGCTTCATAATTCTCTACTTCTTTTCTTTGAGTAAGACGGTAAATTGTTTGCCCTGACGTTGGATTGGTTGCTCGTACTCGAGACCGAGAAGGTCGCGGAAGTGGTCGAGCTGTTCAATCCCTTTATCTTTGAAAGCGATTTCGCGTCCGACTAATTTTAGTCGGAGTTTAAGACGGTGACCTTCGGTGAGGAAGCGTTGAGCTTGTTTGAACTTAACGTCGAGGTCGCCAGCGCCAGTGTTATAACTGATGCGGATTTCCTTGATATCCTGCGTCTTTTTAGCTTTATTCTTGCGATCTTTTCGTTCTTCTTCGTACTTGTACTTGCCGTAATCCAGAATCTTAGCGACAGGTGGATTAGCCTGAGGACCAACCAAGACAAGGTCTAGGTTAAGTTCTTCAGCGCGGCGAAGGGCAACAGAAGTCTCGACTTCTCCACCTGGCTTTCCTGTCTCATCGATGAGGAAAACTCGGGGAGCGCGGATGCGGTCGTTGACCGGAAGGTGAGGTGAAGCGATACTAACAAGCTTAAAAGATAAAATGCGAGAAAATTTCTCTCGAAACAAGAGAAAATGATCGTTATGAATCTACCAGATTATAGAAGGTGGGTCAAGCGCGAGGAGCGTCTGGTAGTGCGCTACTGTGATGCGAGGGAATTTAAATACTGTTGGCCGGCAGTATTTTCTACCGCAGTGCGTGCTTCTAAAAGAGTTAGGCAGCGCAGTGTTAGGTCAAATGAACTGTAGCAGAAGTGGCTAATCAGTGCGAGTTGCTTCAGTTGTTCGTCACTCATTTTGTCTGGGTGAATAAAGTCTCGCACGTAGACAATATCAGCTTCTAAAAGGTGATTGAGCGGTTGGCGCGGGTCGTTATTTACAACTAACGGGGAAATCATCCAATTTTTTACAGCAGGAAAACAGTGGGGAATATACCCTTGAGCACGTAATTCGGTATCTATGTCACCAAAACTGGGCTGCTTTTCGTACAAGCAGGTAAATGAAATTTCAGTTTGAATTGCTACGGCGTCATGAAGTTTTTGTTTGCCATTTCGAAACACTTCAAGTTCAAAACCTTGAATATCAATTTTTAACAGATCAATATGCTGAATTTCCTTGATACTATCAAGCTTTTTAGTCTTGATTCGCTCGGTACTTTCCACCTCGCCAGCTTGCTTGAGTATTTCAAAATGAGACAGAGTGGTCGCATCAGGCTTTAAAATGCTCGTCATGCCTGAACTTACACAGATGTGAAGAGTATGTTCTTTGCCATCACCTACTGCATAGGGAAGATAGGTTTCGTGTGAACCCTTCATTTTTTGCAGGTTGGCAAAGGCATCTTCTTGCGGTTCAAACCCGGTAATATCAGCAATATCGGCCTGCATCAACGGGGCATATGGTGGTGTGCCATCAATTGGATTTGCACCAATATCTACAACTTGAGTACGGTGAAGGGGGTTGAGAAGTTGAATGAGAATATGAGCGTTTTGGTTCACTGCTCACCTCCTCGAGCTACGATGAGACGAATCTGCTTGCCTTCGGTAGTACAACGTACTGGTGTTGAAATAAGAGGTGTACCAGCAACAGTAACCTGAATCGGATCCGCCGTGTGGATTGTAATTTCAGGAACAGTAAATACACTCTGTTGCGGTGCAGTTTCCTTTTTATTAAATAGCTTGCCCATAATTCCACGTGTTGGTTGGGTTCCACCGCTCAGTTGAATACGCAGACCTGAACCTTCAGTGGTTTCGTTCTTAAGTGGGATGATATCAATACTTCCCCCAACTGTTTCAACGCTGAACTCTGGAGTTTCTAGAACAAATGCACTGTTCATAGGAATTTCGATGTGAGCCGGGGTTAGGAAGCAGGTATTACCATTCATTAAACCAAGACGAACCGGATGCCAGCGACGACGCTTTAGTTGTTCGGCGGCAGTTTTCCAATCGCTCGTACCAATAAGATTGGTAATGTCTTCGTGAGGTAAAGTTGGAATAATGCCAAAAACAATGTCATATGGTTCAACCGAACGAGCGACAGCATTAATGAGTTGCATGCCACCAACAGCAACAATAGTTGAGTAGCGTTTGGAAATTGCGTTGTTCACCAAATCGTCCACGGTTTTACCGGGAAGGGGTTGGGAAATTTCACCAGCAATTCCAAGCGAAGAGAGGAGCTCCTTAATGTGAGCCGTTTTCTCGTACTCTTTGGCGCCGATTGGCGGGTCAAAGATGTAGTAATACATGAGCTACTCTAGTTCTAGGCGAGGGCGCTTTTTGCCGCCATCATCATCCATAGTCATTCCTACAGATGCATCTGGGGTCATGTTTGACTTGCCAATAAATACAGCACCTGGCTTAATCGAAAGGCGTTTTGTGGTGAGGTCACCCTTCACCATGCTTTTTGGTTGGAGTTCAATTTGTTCGTCAGCAGTAATAGAACCGTGGACTTGTCCGGAAACTTCAACTTGCTTGGCGGTGATTGGTCCGGTTACATGAGCGGTCTCACCAACAATCACTACGGCGTCGGAAACAACATCGCCGATGACAGTTCCGTGGATTTGAATTGAGCCTTGGTTCCGGAGCGAACCTTTGAGTTCAACGTGCGCACCTACAATTGTGTCAATCTGATCTGCAGCCATACACGTGTGTTAAGAAATTGTAATCATCTCTCATACATCGAGAGTCGTATTTGGTTTAGGGTCTTACATATAGACTATATCCTGAAAATCTGCTACGCTACAAGCCGTTATGGAAACAATACACATCAGCGGTGCACGTGAGCACAATCTTAAGAACATTTCACTCACAATCCCGCGCAACAAACTGATCGTTATCACCGGCCTTTCAGGGTCCGGTAAGTCTTCGCTTGCGTTCGATACACTGTACGCCGAAGGTCAGCGCCGTTATGTAGAGTCGTTATCGTCCTACGCACGGCAGTTTTTGGGCATGATGGAAAAGCCTGACGTTGATTATATTGAAGGTCTCTCACCAGCAATTTCAATTGACCAAAAGTCAGCAGCACGTAATCCGCGTTCTACCGTGGGCACGGTAACTGAGGTCTACGACTACATGCGTTTGCTTTTTGCACGCGTTGGAGTTGTGCATTGTCACATCTGTGGGCGTCTGGTTGAAAAGATGTCAGCTAGTCAGATGGTTGACTCAGTTCTCGAAGAGTTCATGGACGATAAGGCCATGATTTTGGCTCCAATTATCCGTGACCGTAAAGGTGAGCACAAGCAAGTGTTCATTCAAATTCGTAAAGCCGGGTATGAGCGTGTGCGTGTAAATGGCACGGTTATGGATTTGGAAGAAGCTGAACAACTTGAATTAGATAAGCAGAAAAAGCATACCATCGAAGTATTGGTAGCTCGTATTGTGTTAACTGGTGCTCGTCTTGGTGCGAGTGAGCGCAATACCAAAATTGAACAGGATAACCAACGGATTCATATTCTCGATTCAATTGAGAAGGCATTAAAGCTTTCCGATGGTCGTCTTGTTGTAGCTCGGATTGATGCTGAAGGTGAGCATTTCTATTCTGAAGATTTCTACTGTCCCTACGATAATATCTCGCTCCCAGAAATCGAACCTCGTTCGTTCTCATTCAATAACCCTCACGGTGCTTGTGGTACGTGTCAGGGGCTTGGACGTCTACTTCAGGTGGATCCAGAGCGGGTTGTGCCAAATGAGCGTCTGACGATTGCTGAAGGTGCTGTGCGTCCATGGAGTCGTTCCACTAGTTTTGATAGTTGGTACCTTAAAGTAATGGAAGAAGTTGCCACATTGAAAAAAGTGCCGATGAACATCGCTTGGGAAAAGATGACCAAGGATCAAAAAGATATAGTTCTCTTTGGAACTGGTGATGAAAAGTACACTGTAGGTGGATATAACACAACGTATGAAGGTGTCATACCAAATCTTACGCGCCGTCATAAGGAAACTGATTCAGATTATGTACGCTCAGAAATCGAGCGGTACATGATTGAGGAAATCTGTCCTACCTGTGGTGGTGGTCGTCTTCGTCAAGAAGTTCTGGGTGTTAAAGTTGTTGGTAAAAACATCGTTGATGTAAACCGAATGACTGTAAGTGAAGGTCTTGAGTATTTCAAATCACTTCAAGTTACTGAAGAACTGACTGAGAATCAGAAGATCATTGCCAAACAGATTTTTAAAGAAATCTGCGACCGTCTTGGCTTTTTGCTCGATGTTGGGTTGTCATATTTGACACTTGATCGCTCAGCAAATACGTTAGCTGGTGGTGAAGCGCAGCGTATTCGCTTGGCTACTCAAATTGGGTCTGGCCTTACTGGCGTACTCTATATTTTGGACGAGCCATCGATTGGTCTGCACCAGCGTGATAATACGCGCCTCCTAGAAACCCTTATTCGACTTCGTGACCTTGGTAACACAGTTTTGGTGGTTGAACACGATCAAGAAACTATGGAAGCAGCTGATCATCTTATCGATATTGGTCCAGGCGCAGGTAAGCATGGTGGTGAAGTTGTGGCACAGGGAACTCCGGCTGAAGTTGCCGCCACACCAAACTCGCTCACTGGTCAGTATTTGTCTGGTGTAAAGAAGATTGAAGTGCCTAAAAAGCGTCGTAAAGGTGATGGTCGTTTTGTAGAAATCGTCGGAGCTAAGGAAAATAACCTGCGTGACGTTAGTGCTAAAATTCCTCTCGGAATGATGGTCTGTGTTACTGGTGTTTCTGGTTCTGGTAAGTCAACGTTGATTAACGATATTCTGGCGACTGCCTTAAACGCTCACTTTTACGGTGCTAAAGATGTTCCTGGAAAGCACAAAGAAATTCTTGGTCTTGAACACTTGAACAAAGTGATCGACATCGATCAGAGTCCAATTGGACGCACGCCTCGTTCTAACCCAGCAACGTACACCGGTATGTTCACGGTTATTCGTGACCTTTTCTCGGCTATGCCAGAAGCAAAAGCGCGTGGCTATAAAACTGGTCGCTTCTCCTTCAATATGAAGGGTGGACGCTGTGAAAACTGTGCAGGTGACGGTGTGATTAAGATTGAAATGAACTTCCTGCCAGATGTGTATGTGACCTGTGATGTCTGTAAGGGTAAACGCTACAACAAAGAAACGCTGGAAATCCTCTACAAGAGTCGCACTATTGCCGAAGTGCTCGATATGACCGTAGATGAGGCGCTTGAGTTCTTTGATTCGATGCCGTCAATTAAGGGTAAATTACAGGTTCTGCACGACGTTGGTCTTGGCTATATGCACATCGGCCAGCCAGCAACTACATTGTCTGGTGGTGAAGCTCAGCGTATTAAGTTATCCACAGAGCTTTCCCGTCGGGCTACTGGCAAAACACTCTATATTTTGGATGAGCCAACTACAGGGTTGCACTTTGAAGATGTAAACAGACTACTGCAGGTTTTGCAGGCGTTAGTTGATAAAGGAAACTCAATCATTATTATTGAGCATAACCTCGATGTGATTAAATGTGCCGACTACCTGATTGATATGGGTCCAGAAGGTGGAAGTGGTGGTGGAATGGTGATTGCCACCGGAACTCCTGAAGAAGTTGCGAAGGTGAAGACAAGTTACACCGGACAGTACCTCGACATTCTTCTCAAAAAATAAACAAAGAGAAAGGCGTTACATGGTGTGTAGCGCCTTTTTTGGGTCAGCGTGGAGCTCTCCAGTAGGAGAGTCCTGGGTACCTGGGTAATCCCTCTGGAGGATTATGTGCGAAGTTCCCAATCATTCCTGATATCGCCGGGATAATTATGCGACCATTAATTTCTGTGAAGAGGGCGAAGTACTTGGTTGGAATACCGCGTTCATTCACGCAGACTTGCGCAAGATATACGGTTCCTACTGCAATCATCTCTTCGAGAAAGGTTTGCTTTATGGTCTCGGGATGGAGATTCCATCCTTCGATGATCGGTGCTCTTTCAAAGCGAACTGTCCAAAGATTTGCTTGGTGTTCGGGTCCATTGGAATGGACAAAAGATCTGCTTTCCAATTCGTTTGCCTCCTAAGAGTTTGGGCATA
This sequence comes from uncultured Candidatus Berkelbacteria bacterium, assembly GCA_903834195.1. GTDB lineage: Bacteria > Patescibacteriota > UBA1384 > CAILIB01 > CAILIB01 > CAILIB01. The sequence goes on from CAILIB010000031.1 coordinate 7,725, forward strand.
TACTGTCAAAAGGAGGAATGAACGTCAAGTATAGTATATGAAATCATGCATGAAATTGTGATTGGGATTGATGAAGTTGGTCGCGGCGCGCTAGCGGGACCATTTGTTGTGTGCGCAGCTGGATTTTCCAAAAGTTCTGAAACTGAAATTCGAAGTGGACTTGAAACTGTACTTTGTCGAACAGTTACAGATTCAAAAAAACTGACAGCTTCGCAACGAGAACGCGGTGCAGAATACTTGAAAGCACAGATAATTTTCGCGATTGGTGCGGCGGAAGCGTCTGAAATTGACCAGCTCGGGTTGGCAGCTGCAGCCCGTCTCGCTACGGGAAGGGCATTAGATGGCCTACCTCAAAAGCCGACCAGTGTCATGGCCGATGCTGGTTTACGGCATCCTTACGAAGATACGATTCCAACCGAATGGTTTGTAAAAGGTGATGAGACAATTTTACAGATAAGCTGTGCCTCAATTATTGCAAAAGTCTATCGAGATACGCTCATGCACGAGCTTGCGCGTACATACCCAAATTACCAGTGGGAGCGTAATGTGGGTTACGGTACCGCCCAGCATCGTGCTAGTATACTGAAGTATAACGCAACGCCGCAGCATCGATTAAGTTTCATTAGTAACGCACAGTCATGGCAGCAATAATTAAACCAGGAATGTACCGCCACTATAAGGGTGGAATGTTCCGTGTACTCACAGTGGCAAAACACGAGGAAACCGAAGAAGAATTTGTGGTGTACCACGTACAGTCGCTTGGGTTTGAACAGGGGATTGGCCAGTATTGGGTGCGCCCGCTCGCTGTTTTTGCTGAAGAGGTTGAGTATAAGGGAAAGCTTCTTCCTCGGTATAAGTACATCAGTAGTTAAAAAATGAGAGGGCCACAGGGCCCTCTTTTCTGATGATCTGATGAGATGTTCTCAGGGAAGGTTTTTGATGTACTTGCCATTTGGGCAAGCTGGGCCTGGGCGAATTACGCACAGGACATCTAGATCATCCGGTTTTCTATCTGGGATGGAGGTGAAAGTGTAGATGATAGGATTGTTGTTTTCCGGAGTCTTTGTACCGGGAACGACGGAAGGAGAAAACATGAAGACGAGTTTTTGTCTCATGCAAAAACAGTAGCAAACCTGGAACAAATTGTCATTATTTGCTACTGTCAGTCTACTGGCATCCAGGTAAGACAGGTGCGGTCTTGCAGTTTGACTGTAAGATCGAGGAAAGTCCGGGCAGGCAACAGCAACGGTAGGCGGGAAATCCGTCCCGGCGTGAGCTGCGCGCTAGCGCAACAGAAAGTATACCGCCGATGGCCCGCAAGGGATCAGGTAAGGGTGAAACAGTGTGGTAAGAGCACACTCGGTGTCCTGGTAACAGGCGCCGCGGCAAGCCGTACCGGCCTGCAAGGCGGGTTGGGCTCGGTCCAATAATTCAGCTGGAAGTTGGAAAGAGACCCCGCTGCTCAGATAGATACCTGTCGCTGCCATTTCCGTGAGGAGTGGTAGTACAGAACTCGGCTTAACAGCTTGGATGCGAGTATAATGAACGGATGAATAGTCCGTTTTTTAGTATATAAATATCCCTGCCAGAGTATGGGCTCGTGGCAGGGATGTGGTCGTTATAGGTGTGGATCGATGTGGCTGCGGAGGTTGGCGTAGACTTCGTCTTTAGTCCTTCCGTCGGTTTCGATGGGAATGGCAGACTCAGTTTGAACAAGTGGATCGGCTTCCCGAGTTCGATCTTGCAGGTTTCGGGCACGGATTACCTCGAGTGGTTGATTGTGACGTCTGGCGCTTTCCTCATCTGAAACGTTGAGGTAAAACTCTACTGTCGGAGTGTGAATGCGGTGTGCGTCACGCGCATCAACGACGATTATTTCTGCTTTGGAGCGAGCTGCTTCATCTCTGAATAGCTCGTTCAGTATGTCCCTTATAAGCTTCTTTGTTCCAAAGAATGAGGCGAGATCGCTGTGTTCGGGTGTGCGTAAGGATTCTGGGTCAATGGGGGTGTCGTTGAGATAGATTACTCCCTCCGAGAGAATTGGATTTGATCCAAGCAATGTCTGAATTACTTGGATCGGCTTTACTTCTTTCGCAGCGTTTATGTCTCCATTAGCAAGTAGGAGTGCACGGTCCCCAACCAGCCTGTACATCGTACCTGTATTTTGATGGTATGTCCGCCGACCCTGATTATTTAGGTCGGTCGTGAGTCGTTTTGCGTGTTCCGACTTACCTGCACCAGCAGGGCCGGTGAGTGTGACGAATATTTTCAGTTTAGCCATGAAAAAACTCCTCGGCGCTGAAGCGCCAATCAATAGCTTGTCGAAGAATAGCAGTAAATACAGTGATACTCAAGAAGTATTACGCACTTACTGTGGAAGCATCCAAATGCACAGTATCGTTCCAGCAGACCAATGTCCAGCCCTTACCCTCTTCAAATTGAATAACTGAAATGCCAGTGTTATTCATGAAAAAGCGGCTATACGTTGCAGTGGATAGTGCAGGAGTAAGTTGATCACCACAAAGAATATGTTGAACGATGCCGCGCATAAATGCACCGTGAGTGGTTACGGCGATTATATTTCCACTGTGCTGCTCAAGAAAAGTAAGGGCTTGATATACGCGCTCATTCACATCGAAAAAATTTTCCTCATCACTTATATGTTCGCCCTTAACACCCCAAAGTTCATGACGACGCTGGCGCACAGAGAGTAATGTAGGATCTTTGTGTGGTGTGCCCTCAATTTCACTTGGACCTTTGACTTCAGTGAATAGGGGAGAAAGCTCAATCTCGAGATTCTTAACTTCAGCAATTGCTTGACCAGTTTCCAGAGCACGAGCATATGTACTACTCACAATATGAGTAAAAGTGGTTTCTCGGAGACGTTCAGCAACAAGTCGAGCTTGTTTTCGGCCGAGTTCTGGGAGAGGGTCGGTTGATCGCCCAGTTACTGATGTAAGGTTGCTCTCGGTTTGACCATGTCTGATCAGGTAGATGGTTTTCATATGCAGTTCCTTACGTGTTTTCTCTATTTTAGCAAAAAATATTAGGTGCGGTGGTGCGTTGCTGTATGTGTCGACAAGTAGGTTCTGATCTGGTATCGTAATTCGGATGTAGCACTCAATATTGGGGATTCGCCAAGTGGTAAGGCACCGGCCTTTGGCGCCGGCATTCGGGGGTTCGAATCCCTCATCCCCAGCCAAAACGAATTTGAAGAGGAAAAAGTGGCTATTTGACTAATCTCAGAGCCACTTTTTTCGTTTTTGAGTGCCCGCATTTTCCATGGCAAAAGTGGATTGACGATAATATCCACATTTCCGTTGTCAAAGACGTAATCTACACCTAGTGAACCTAGAATTTCGCGTTTTTTGAGTGGATCTCCAAGTTTGTAAGTTTGCTCACTATTTATGATGAAATCGCTAACCCTATCTACATTTTCCCAAACACGGTCTAAGCGGGCTTTGGTTGATTTAATACTGTCTTCCAAGTCTTTAATCTCTCCCGATAATTCTTCTTGTTTTTGTTTGAAGGCAGAAGCATCAATAGAATCATCCAGCTTCATGTCTAAGAGATTACTACGACGTTTCTGAACGCCTACAAGGGCATTCGTTTTGCGTGTTAGATTATCTTCATAGTCACCTAATTCTTCCTTGAGATAGATGCGCACTTCTTCTTTAAGTATGCCCTTAAACCACTCAGGCCATGTGACATCATTTAGGGTATTGTCAGCCTTTGTTTCCATCTTTTCTTCTTTGATAGACTTACGCTTTACAGTAGGGCATTTATTATTGCCACAAGAGTAATAAACGTAACTATACCTTTTAAGGTGTCCTCTATAGTGACTAGCTACAACCGCCCGACCACAGTGTTTACATCGCATGATTCCGTTAAAGGCGAAAACTCTCTTCTTGTAACCGCCGTTACCGAGAATTGATTGAATCTGTTCAAACTCATCCAGGTTGATAATCGGCTCATGGGAGGCTTTGATAATTTGGCCATTTCTCTTCATTCGACCAGTGTAAAAGATGGGAGAGTAAACTTTTACCAGACGGCGGAACGTATTTCATCGCTGGGGTTCTCATATTTGTTGTTGGATTCTTTTTGTCAGCCTCAGATAGCTTTAACCACTACAATCCTACGGCAACCTGGTTTGGTGCCTTGATTGGAGTCGCTGTGCTCCCCATTTTTATTCTTGTACTTATAGCCTCAGCAATAGCGGGCATAATCTACCTTATAAAAAAGAAGCGGCGCGCTTTCTTTATTATCTTTTCGGTGTATTTTTTCGTTGTTTCTTTGTTATTTCTACCGTTAGCGTATTTCGTTAATAAAAGTGCTGATGGTAATCGGCAGGTCGTAGAAAGTACAGATAGTAATACTCAAGCGATCTCTTCAAGCGACACGAGTACAACACCTCTTGGAACATCTTTTACCTCATCAAATGGAGGGTTTAGTGTGAGGATGTTGGGAACGCCCAGTGAGACAATTTCAAAAAATGGAGGTCAGAGCATAGTTACATCTACAAGTAATGGGGTGCTGTATACAGTCGCATACCAGAGCATAGGTGTTTCTATAACCAGCTCCGACATGGCAAAGAGCCTTTTTGGGACTGTGGCACAAGGTCAGGCTCAGGCATCTGGAATGAAGATACAATCTCAAGATGATGTTCCTGGTCAACAGTATCCCACTAAACTTGTAAGTTTATCCGACGGAAAGGGTGGCGGGGCTGAGCAGGAATATATCGCTACACAGACCACACTCTATATTCTTGGTGCTGTTTCTAGTACGTCCGTAGATGAACAAGCGTGGCTGCATTTTATCGACTCATTTAATTTGAAATGATCTGTCCGGTATATCAGATACATTTTATTTCTGAAATCAGGTAGTATTGGGGTTGCAATGGAAGAAAAATCAAACACCCCACCAGAAGACATCGAGAAGAAGCAGGGAAAGATAAGTGATCCCGTAGGTATTGGTAATAAAAATTTCTATGCTGCTGGGGTAAGCATGGATGCCCTTGAGGAGCTTTGCAGATTGAACCTTGAGGGACATTTTCCTGATGTTACTGATTTTTGTTTCGCTTCATGGAATTTGTCGTCATTACTCACACATAGTGTCGGTAAGCTTAAGTTAGACAAGCTGAGTGTAAGACAAAAGGTTTCAATACTTTTTATTGGAAAATCACAGAGGTTACTTCGTTCTATATTTAAGTTGGTATCTTTGGGTATGTGGCCTGAGGCCGAGATTATCCTTCGTATACTTCTCGAAGCAAAGGTTTTGTTAATGTATATTTTGGAAAATGATACACAAGAAAGAGCTGTGGTGTGGATGAGCCGCACAAATCCAAATCAGCGTTGGTCTTGGAGTGAAATAAGCAATGGGTCGCGTGAGGCTTTCCGTACTCAATATTCAAATCTATCCCTTTATCTTCATGGCCATGTACTATCAAGCCAGCGATATGTTGGCTTCCAAGAAGGAAGTAATTTTTTTATGGAAGTTGGGCCACTCGGCAATGAAGCCAGCATAACTGAGGCATCCAAGATATTGGGCTCAGCGGCTATGATGAATGGTGCAATTTGTGAGTTAGCTAGATATGAGTTCCCAGAATTTTCCGAATGGGAGAAGCAGCATGAAGAATTGATGGCAATGCCTTACTTTCAATCATGTCAGCCAAAGGTTCAGGAGCTCTTAAAAACCACGGAGGGGAAAGCGGCAATAGAAAGGATTATCCGAAAGAGAAATAGGCCAGGGTAGTCAACGCCGATAAGTGAAGAATGGCAGTAGTGGCAGTATATTATTATACTTTTATTGTTTTAGTTGGTTCTACTAGGTTGGTTGATTTTTGATATTGTATACGGACTATGCATAAAGCAAGCAACTCCCAAGATAGTAGAGTTACGGGGAGAATAACCCCTTCTGACTTTTTGCAATTGGAAAAGTTAGCTCACCAGCACAGAAATGGTGGATCTTTTTGGGTAAAAATAATAAGCGCCCTTAGGCAGCCAGACCCCGATCTTGAATTACATCGCTGTAGTTGCGGGCAGTTGATTTTGGCAAATAAAAAACTAATCGACGAGTCAAAAGAGCAATTTGCCAAATCAGCCGCTCATGATTTTGCGTGTTGGCACCTTTACGGCTTAACAAAATTTACTTTCTTATTGGATCAGGATGCTAGAAAGCAGTTGAACGCAGTAATCGATTATCAACGGATTGAAGATCATAAGAAGGCTCAACAGGTTGCTATTGGGCTTATTCCACCTAGCAATGGTATTGATTTTATTTATTCTGTATTTCGTTTGACTCTAGCGTTAAATGCAGCTAGTTACAGATCTGGTACGAGGAGGGTAAAAAATAAAGATCATTATTTTCATTCACTAATGGAAATTGATCGTTTATTCAAAAAAGCCGAATCAGTAAGTCCACAGGAATATAAATTACTTCTCGCATCGTATTCAAAAAAGCAACTGCGCATCTCTTTAATGGCAAGTGTATCTAGTGCAGAAGGATTACGGGAGGAAGCTAGTCAAGTATTAAACGAGGAGGCGAGACTTTTGCTTTTACATGGAACTACAAGGGGTGCCTATCCACTAAAAAATCATCAAACATTCTTACTGGAAGCTTATAAGAGTTATTTTGAAATAACACAAATATATGAACTGATATATTCTCTTCTGATTTTGTCGAAAGGAGGTTCATTTCAAGAACATCCTTTTAATAACCAGAAAGTAACTGACGATAATGGCGTGTTAAAAAAGGTTGATGACAAGAAGAGATATATGCTCTTGAAGATTATACAAGATATCCCTTCATCAGATGTTGCAAATAGGCAATTAAGATTCCTGTTGGAACGGGCATATGATAACAAGCTAAGAAATGAAACAGTAGGGCATAATAGTTATTTTATTGATCAGGACAAAAAACGAGTATTTACGCTGAATAAGACTAAATCTTATAGTTTTGAATATATTCACGATTCACTTCGTAGGCTGAAAGGTATTATTGATGCTTGTGTGGGTCTTTTACAGATTAAGACTTTACTGCCGGAGATTTTAAGTAAGCCAGCTACCTTTATGGGTATTGGATTTGATGCATCTGATAGTGATGTTGCATTGGCAAAGATCAGACCTAATTTTGTACTTTTTCAGTTTTGGTGCCTCGCAGAAGTTGATGATGAAAGAGGGTCATTTACAATTTTGAAAGTAAAACTTTCAAAAGATTGCCGTTTGTTATTCATTACACCGAGTGAGACTTTTCCCAATAATCCACTCAGGGTAGAGATTGGCCAGGACGTTGTTAGCTGGTTAGAGTCGTTATTAGACTTGAAGGAGGTTATATTTCAGAGGTATGTAATTGCTCCTAAGTTTGAATGTTTCCAGAAGATGGCTATTAAGGAAGTTGAAATTAAACATGACAATTATTTTGTAATTGGGGTGACACAACATAAAATTTCTGTAAACACTTCTTCCGTAAAACTAGTCTTAAAAATCTTAAAAGAAAAAGAAGTTCCACCAATGCCTGATCCAAAAAAGTTTGATGAACTAGTTATAAATGTCCAGAATTATCACAGCTATTCAGATTTGACGTAATTCAATCTTAATGTGTTCAAGTAATCATTAACCAATCAAAAAGTGACAGAAAATACTATAAAAATTAGGCTTTATCCCGCTGGTAATTCGGAGTACATATCAACTAAGTTTACGGAAAACTTAAACGAAGAGGCTCTGAGCTATTTACATTCACAGGGGATAAAAGCTGTCCTTCTTCCTCTGCCTCAGCTTGGAGGGGGAGAGGCTTTGAGCCTAGTATGGAAGGTTATTGGTTATTTAATAAAAGCTATTGTATTTCTTAGTAACCTTTTCAGAAAAAGACAAGAGCTGTACGTAGATAAAAAAAGTCCCCTGTTTCACATACAGTTGTTTTCAGACGATGCCTGTCAGTATATAGATTGGGCATGGAAAGATGATACTGCTGAGGTGGCAGGCGCTATTCTTTTTCAGGGTTGGCAACTAGCCTCTTACCTGAGTAATGTATATAAAAATTACAAATTTGAAATTGGGTTTGGTATTTCGATACCAAAATTTACATACAGGTTCTCGGGTGCAATCCCATGGGAAAGGCTGAATAAAGCTTCAGTAGGGGTATTGATTAGGTTTACCAGTTCAATACAGCTCAAGGCTCATATTAGCGAATCTGTAGAGTTTGGAACTTGGCCTTTTTTATGCCAAACAATTCAGTATTTTGGAGCAGATTCTAGGCTGAAAAGTTCCAAAATACTTTACTATCTAATCGGGACTAGATCAAGAAAGTTTACGTATGCCTCTCGCAGAATTCTTGTTGAAAAAACACCGAAAGGGGATTGGATTACTGGTACTGTATTTCACAATAAAAACGAACCAAAAGTTAAGTAATCTATTAGGAAGCGATTACTAGTAAATATACCGAAGCTTGGGATAGCCTCTAGCTGCCTATTTTTTGTTA
>CAILIB010000032.1 GCA_903834195.1 uncultured Candidatus Berkelbacteria bacterium
CATCCTCAGGTTTAAGACTCCTCGAAAGATTCTCAACGAACCGACGCGCTTTTATATTTTCCTGTTCAAAATCGTAGTTCATACACATTTTTACTAGAGGGAAATTTGAGATCTTACGTACACACGTTCCATTATCTCCCAATTCAAATAAACCTATTTCAGAGTACTCACCAGAAAATACCTGCGGCGACTGTGCATCCAATACGTGATTATTCTTATCTTCGAAACGAGTAAATGTGAGATGCGGCGCAAATAGTTCACCAACGGATCGGTAGCCGTACGTTTCGATGTTCTCTTTTTCCAGACCCTGAACAGTTGCTAAGCGCAATGCATCCTTTTCACGCAATCCATCCCGTAACGGATTAACCAACTCAATAATATCCATTTGAAGTTTTTGCAAATCGTCTGTTTTCCTATACTCAACATCTACATACCCACCTTCTTGACGATATTCCAAAGCTTCGAGGTAGAATGACGAACTCTGTGCAGAAAATGTACTAAGTACATGTTTTACTTCAGCAATTTTCTCAGTAGCGCACTGAAAGAAATAGAGTGAAACGTGAGGATAATAAGAGCCATCACTCAGTGTAAAAAGTGTCCCTTGCAATTCGAGCCGCTTACTCAAACTGTACGACTATTCCTGAATACCACTATTCGGAATGAGACAAATACACAGTGGAAGAGATTGAACAGTCATACACTAGATTTCTTGTAATGCCTTCTCAGCCAATTCAAGTGCACCTGCCTTACTCTTTGCAGTTGCAAGAAACAGAGCTGTGTGGCAGAAAATTGCATCAGCAACCCCGCTCGCATCAATTAGCTCAGCCCCCTCTTTTCCACCCCAGGCAGCTGGAAGATTCTTTCGATTAGTAAACGATTCTCCGGAAGCTGGAATTGCCTGAACTACCCACTCACCATTTCGTGCCGGCCACGCTGGAAAAAGAACAAATAAAGCCTCATCAGCTTCTTTTTGAACCACATCTTTCCAAGGGGCAAACTTCTCCAAAATAATCAGCTGACCATTCTTACTTTCCTTAACCGCCGCCTTAACTACATCTGTAGCTTCAAACGCATCATTGGTAAGGGTGATTTCAAGCTGTAATACTTCCATTGCGCGCTCAACAGCCTTATTAAATAACTCATCCATTTGCTCGGGAGTAGTATCACTCTTCCAAGAAGGATTGAATTGCATGACGGCCCTCTCTATACCGTAGGGGCGCACATTCGGTAGTTCCAAAAAGAACAGGTCACGACCAGTGTCGTCAGCATCTATTACTTGGACAAGTTTACGGTCGATATTCAAGGCAACTTCTGGCGAACCACAGAGTTTCTCACCATACTCTTTCCAGACCAGACCAAAGGCTGCGTACTGGATGCCGTTCTCACGCTCCCCTGCACCTTTTGGCTGGTGATGATCAAAGTCACCTGTACTGACATTATTCTTACGACCAACGTCTACGCGTAGATCGCAGGTTGCCAAAACCGCTTCGTCGCGAGTACGCACTAGTTCATCAACAACTCCCGCTAATCGGAGTGTTGCAATGGCGAATATATCGTCGGCGTGAAAACGCCCACTGTGTGTTGCTACTTTCATAGTTCTACAGTAGCAGAAACCCAATTAAGAACCCATACGCTGACCGGAAGTTCTAACTAAATACCGACCAATCTTTTATTTTCCTTGTATGGCCGCCTGGAGAATAGATTTGTTGTATGCGTTGGTTTGCGTAATGTCATTTATCGCAGCAACATCTAGCATTACCTTAATAACTTCTGACTTGTACAGTGAAGAAAGAGCGTCAATATCATTAATCGCCTCAGTCATTGTGTCTTTAGTCGCACTATCGGAATTCAGTTTCTCATAAACCTTTCCTAGTGTAATTTCACCCTGCCCTACTGCACTCAACTGCCTTTTTCCTTCAATACAGGTAAGTGTTTTGGTTTCCCACTCGTACTGGTAATTTTCACAATCAATCTTAGATGCTTCATCATTAGCCAAATTTCCATCACTTACTAACGAAGCACCTACTTTATCAAAAGTAGTAAGACTACTCTGATCAATACCACTAACGTATTTCTGAGCTTGTTCCTGAGTCATGCCGGTATTTGCTGCAAAGTTATTCACTACATCTGCCTGACGCACACTGTACACACCACCACCCACGACAAGTGTGGCTATAGCTCCAATAATCGACTTGTATATTTTCATACTATTTAAATAGTTAGATTACTTAGCTGATATTTCAGCTATACTTTGCACAAAGCATATACATACCAAATTCATAAATCGCCCCCTCAATGGGGTGATCCTACAAATGCACTTACTCACCCGTCAAACTCAACTCGCTGATCTTCCAAACTGCGCCAAACTTATCCCATCTCACCACTTTAGTAACGGTAATAGCCAGACATCTCTCATTGAATTATGGGAGTATCTCATTGGGCAGAGCTGCGCTATTTCAGCTGTAATAGAAGACAGAACAACAAATGTACACACTATTGTAGGGTTCGGACTTTCTTTCTGCGTACCCGACAGTTTTATCGACCAGATTTCACATAATACTGAACCATATACAACCAAAACACTTATTTCACTCTGGGAGGCCGGTGATTTCCCTGCGCTCACCCTAACTGAAATTCGCACTGCGAACAAAGCCAACGGATTAAACGTGTTTGGTATGCACACTATTTGGGGCCATCCAGATCAGTCGGATCAAGAGTCCGCTCCGATCCGGGACCGCATGCTCGAATCTCTATTTGCCACACACCGCGGCTACAACATCCGTTCATTTACAAAAGAAATCTACGGAGTAATAGAAAAAGAGCGCCACGAGAGTTTTGGTTTCAGTATTCGCAATGAGTATAACGGAGTTGAACTTGCTCCAAACATTCTGAAACCATATCTCATTGGCATGTCGCGAGAAGAAGCACTGCACCCCTCATTGGAAGGTCGACACATTCGTAACCTTTTCCTATACTCCGCACCTCGCTGCACATTTACTTCTGCCGACCAGGAACTTCTTCAACTTGCTCTTACAGGTTTAAGTGAGACCGGTATTTCTGAACGGTTAAAAATTAGTAAAGAGTCAGTAAAGAGTCGCTGGGATAGCGTATACCAACACATTCCTGGCGTTCTTGATTTTGAGATATTCCAAGACGGAAATATTACTCAAAAAAGTAGAGCCCTTCTCCACTGGGTACGCAATCATCCTGAAGAACTACAACCAACGTTGTTTATTCCGTAGATTGACTTTTAACCTGTAATCTGGGATAAGCAAGGTACGAGACACTGCGAGGAGGTGGTGATTTTGAGTGAAATACAAGATCCCGTATTAGGAGATTTTTACGAGAATTTTCGCATATCAATGCGAACCCGCTACAAAAAATGGAGAGGTAGGTGCAGTGGCACTGAGAATGTTCCTCAAACAGAAGAACCACTTATCTTCTGTTGCAACCATTTTGGAATAACTGAACCATTTTGGGTACACGTATGTATCCCACGTAAAAATGTTGTGATCATGACTAAAAAGGAACTCTTCAAAGAGGGCCTTAAAAGTTGGATTTTATACAATTCTGGTGCGTTCCCGGTAGACCGCGAACGTATAACACGTGATTTTCTCTCTAGATGTAATCGATACATCTCAGATGAAAAATACGACATGCTGATGTTTGGCCAAGGCAAACGTCGCTGGCGAGGCTGGTTCAGAAAGAAGCACTTCCGGGCAGGACCTGGACACCTGGCGTATTCCAATAAGGTTGATGTATGTCCGGTCTATTTCCGAGGAACGTTTAGCCGTTACTTTATTCCTGGACGGATGCATGTACGTTTCGGGCCTGTTGTCTCACATCTTAACCCAGATGGGTCAAGAAAAAATAAAGAGGCTATCTCTGACGAAGTCTACGAAGCAATCCTGAAGATGCACAATAAGAGCTGGTGATTTCAATGCCGAGGGCTAACAAGCCCTCGGCATTATTTTATTGTGATTTATATCACCGTGTGCAATTGAATAAAGAACTACTATTAATACACCAACACAACAATTTAATTCGTGCTATGAAAAGTGAAAACGGACTCGGTTCAATTCTGAAGTCTATGATGATCGACACGGTACCCGCGTACGCGAATAAGCTCTATTATTCTCTAGGTTTTCTCTCAGCTACTTCCTTTGTAATTCTCCTTCTTAGTGGTATCACCCTCATTGCTCGCGGCCCTGTATGGTGGCTCACCACCTCGTTTGGAATCTATGTCCGTAGTGTTCACCTTTGGGCAACGCAGGCATTTGTTCTCTTCATGGTTATTCACCTGTTGATTGTATTCTTCACCTACGCATACCGTAAACCTCGCCAGATAACCTGGGTTCTCGGTGGAATTATGCTGTTTGTTGCATTATTTGAAGCCGAGTTTGGTTACCTGTTACGCGGTGACTTTTCTTCACAATGGCGAGGGCTTCAAGCATCTGACCTCTATAACGGCAGTGGGCTTGGCGCCTACATTAACAATCTGAACTTTACTCAGATCTATGGTATCCATACAGTTATTCTTCCTTTTCTGATCATTGCAATTCTCTTGCTCCACTACACACTGGTGCGAAAATTAGGTATTGCGACTCCGCACCGTACCGATATTCACCACACAGTTGTTAAAGCAAACCATACAGTATTGTTCATGCGTGGTGTTGTGGCTGTAATTGTAATACTTCTACTTGCAGCAGCGTTTAAATCTCCTATCATCGACCCTGTTACTGTACAAAGTGTCGCCAACAGCGATTCAGGATTAATGGCGCAAACGCTATTAGTAGAGATGGATGGTTCATCTGACACTGCCACCTACATGGATCATATAGACCCATACACGTATAACCTGCGTGACGTGTACATCTTTAATCCATACCAGCAAGCAACGGTTCTAGACCAGTCAGGATCAACAAATTGGGCTAGCGTATTTCAATCAGAACCTACCACTACTCAGGATGAGCAAGTAAAAGCTGCTGAGGATTATTTCACAAATGGTGGAGCAATAACTACATCTGAAGTTCAGTTAAATCCGGTCATTCCACTCATCAGCAAGCTCGTTGTAATGGGCCAAAGCGGTCTGTACGAAGATAGTCTGAGAGAGCAAGCTTCACAAGGATATAACCCAACCTACGCAACCCGCTTTCTAGCCGATACTGGCGTATTAGAAGCCCAAGCAACGAGCCTCGGTATTACAACTGATCAATACGGCATGATGCGTGAGGAAACAGGTCACCTACCAGGTGCATGGTGGCTTCTACCGGTAGGACTTCTTGATCACACAGTTCTTGCAAATGATGCAAATCAAGATCAGCACGGCGCTGAGATACTCGGATTACTCATCCTACTCTTCCTCGCCTTCCCATACATTCCTATTCTGAATAGGATTCCAGATAAATTATCTATCTACAAACTTATTTGGAAAGAGAAAAAGTAGGTAGATAATAAATAAAATAAAGAACCGCTTACCAGCCCGTGGTAAGCGGTTTTCTTGTATGGCAAATGTATATTAAGGTAATTTTACTACAATCTTACGATCTTTTCCTGAAACTATTAACGCTTGTAAATCAGTCAACTCAACAATTTCTGCACCCTCAGCTATATAGAGTTCCTTCATTTTGGCAATTGCCTCACCATATTCCAAACTACCCACATGTGGCAGCGGCACAAAAGAAACCAAGTTCAAACCTTCAGGAACGACAGCCTCGGCAAACTCTGGCTCGTCAGCCTCTTCTACTCCGCGAATACTCGGACCCGCAACAAGTGCGCCAGCACTGTCACCACCGTACACTATTCCAGCTTCAATAAGGTCGGCAATAATTGTATCAAACCCACTCTGTTGCATCTCATATCGTAAGCAGAACGTATTGCCGCCCATGCACCAGATGAGATCATACTCAGATAATAGATTTTTCAGGATTTGAGCATCTCTGTGCAAGCGCAAATCAATTGGATCTGCCTTAAGGCCAAGACCCCCGAAATATGTAACTAATTCTCGTGATTTAAAATTCCACGCGCGCGGAGCGTAGTAATCTTTGGCGTTTAAAACGAGGGCAACCTTAATTTGATTTGCTGGTTTTCCAATAAGCTCAATAAGATCGACAGGAGTCGGTACTTTGTATGATGAGAGGTAGAGTTTCATGAATAAATAATATCAGATTTAACCTTCGGAATGTGAACGTATGCAGTATTCTTGCAAAACTGGAAGTTGAAGCGGAAAGAACTGAGTACCATCAGCTTCAAGCATTGCAGACAATTCAGAAACAGTTACCCAACACGGATCCGTTGCCTCCTCCAGATTCATAGTAACTTCACCTTCTACCCTACATCTAAAAACAAATCCAATCCAAGATAATCCTCCATTAGTTTCGAGCACTTGCTGACATAGGTATGGGCGAAACACAAAAGAAGCCTCACCTGGTTTTGGTCGTTGAATATCACTCCGAAAATCATCAATAATTTCCACAATCTCCAACCCACATTCTTCTTGAACTTCACGTCGAAGCGCAGTGTGAACATCTTCATACTCATCTATGCCACCAGCTGGGATTTCCCACACTCCAAAATATTGCGGACTAACCTTAGGTTTCGAGCGCTTTTGGAGAAAAATCTTAATTTCTTCCCCTACTTGTTTCTCTAGGATTGCTGAAATAATAGTTGTCATATATGAAAATTAAATAATAGAAGTATTACATATTTAATAGTAAACTTTATTTTATGAAACAACATATCGAAACTGAAGTCAGATTTCTTGAAGTTAATGCCGAAGAACTTAAGGCGAAACTTTTGAAGCTTGGTGCTTCAGACCTAGGTGAAAACAATCTCAAAGAAGTTATCTTTTACGACAAAGCCGGAGAGTGGCAACGTGAAAAAGTTAAGTTTATTCGCGTTCGTAAAGATAAAAATGGTACGCAAATGGCGTTTAAGCAGAATCTCGCCGCTACAGCTGATGGTACTAAAGAAATCGAGACGTCAGTAGGTAGTTTTGAGAACACAATTGCGTTTCTTGAAACTGTTGGATTTAATCCGTTTCGTGAACAGGAAAAACGTCGCCACAGTTTCAAAATAGATGGCGTTACTGTAGATATTGATACCTGGCCAAAGATTCCCACCTACGTTGAGTTAGAAGGAGAAACTGAAGATGATCTAAAGCAACTCGCCAAAAAACTTGGATTAGATTGGTCTACTGCCGATATGCACGGAGCAACCTGGGTAATTGAGAATACCTACAACATTCCTGTGCGAACCTTGCGCTACTTCACTTTTTCTAAGTTTGAATAGCACATATATCGACTCATTGTTTCTGGATCAATGTACGAACTAATGCCAGGGCAATTCGTACTTCTGACTCGGTTTGGATTCTATTGAGTCAAACAGATAGAATGTATTAACTGTAATTTTGTAGAACTGATGCCCGCCATTTTTTGCATCTTCAAGAAAATCTACTGTTGGATTTAATTTTTCTTGTAGAACAGTATTCGCATTCACTAGATCTTCTTCAGATTCTAATAACTCTGCCTTGCCCTCAAAATAGACACCTCGAACTGACTGACCAACCTCATGATGTTTAATAATATTTCCCGCAACGAACGGATTTAGCGCAATTTCTTGACTATGTCTTCGAGTAATTAAGGAACGAAAATAGATGTTCAGTTCTTCATCACAGGCAAAATGTACTTCTGATATCCAAGGTATGTTGTCTTTGCTCGTTGCCAGTGACATATGTACTACTTGGGGTATGTAGTCTCGGATTAATTGTTCGATGTTCATACCAACTTATTTACTTGGTCGACGAATAATTAAATCAAGCTCAGGCTTAGGCATTCTAAAATTCTCCATAACCTTCTCAATTGCATATTCAACACTCATATACTCATTAAAATCTGCGGGATATTTTTCTTTATAAATTTCAGTCTGCATCCCACCAGGAAATATTCCATACACTGAAATAAGAGTATCTTTTAGCTCTTCTCGTAATGACTCGGTTAAACCTTTTACTGCAAATTTTGAGGAAACATACGCAGATATACCTGGTTTTCCAGCTAATCCGGCCGTGGAATTTATATTAATAATTGTGCCGGTGCCCTGTTTTTTCATATGTGGAAGTACTGCCTGACACCCGTAGAAATAACCAAAAAAGTTGATTCCCATTAGTTTTTCAAGCTTATCTTTCTGCACATCTTCAACCAGACTTGGAGCAATTTGGATTCCCGCATTGTTAATCCAAACATCAATTAGACCGTACTTTTCAATTATTTTCACAGCTACCGATTTGAGTGCATCATCCGAGGTAACATCTGCAACATACCAATCTACTAACAGCTCCTGAGCAGTTTGCTCAAGAGATTCTTTATTATCACTTACTATTACAACAATTCCACCTTCTTTTTTGAATGCTTGAGCAAGTGCCTTACCGAACCCTGCACTTCCACCTGTAATTACGATGATTTTGTCTTGTATATTCATAATTTAAGAGTATCAGAAAGATTTTGGATTTATTACCGACATAACAATCTTGTTATGAAATTTACCATCCCTAAACGCAGCATCTCTTAACACTCCTTCTCGTACAAACCCAGCTTTTTCATACGCCTTGACGGCGCCAATATTATGATCTGAAACAGTCAGTTGAATACGATGTAATTTCATGACAGAAAATCCGTATTCAACAATACATTTTGTCACTTCTGTTCCATACCCATGGTTCCAACTCTTTTTGTCTCCGATCAGAATGTAATATTCGCCAGATTGGTTCGTTTTGCTGATTGATGATATTCCGGCATACCCAATCAACTTGTTAGATTCCTTTCTAACGACCGCCAAACTTAAAACTGATTGATCTGCGATTACGTCAGCGAGCCACACCTCAACATCGGCCTTAGTTTTTAGTTTTAGAAACGAGCTGAGTGAATACTTCACCACCTCGTAATCGGTCAACCAGCTGAAAAAATCATCAGCATCTGACGCTACCAATTCTCTAAACGAGAGTATCTCGCTACTTGGCAAGTTTTGCATCCTGGCCACGATCATACGTCACCGCTGCTGCCGTAAATGCAGAAACCTGGTCAGGGGTTTTACCAGCAAACAGCTCTACTTTTAAATGATTCACATCTACCATTTGCACAAGTGCGGTAGCAAGAGTATTTTTTGCAACAAACGTTATACCACCAGCAACGTACCCTCCATTCCAGACTGCACCAGTTGAGGTCTGTAATCCTCCTTCGGCAAGCTCAACTTTTACCAAACCACTTGTAGGGGTAATTTTTGTCCAATCCACTGTTCCTTTTACCGCAAATACCTGTGGCTTTCCTTGATAGTTACCAATGGAAAATACAAGACTACTCGGGTTAAATGAATCATATGCAAGTGAGAGGTGACCGAGAGCTCGAGAAAATTCATCACTCGTTTGAGAAGGTGTACCACCATAGCCATTTGTCCCAACTACAAACCAGTTACCCACAGCTTCACCGGCAATGTCATAGTCATACTTTCCATCACGTGGTTCTACCTGACGCAGGTACTTCGGCAGAATGTCGGCCTTTACTGAAGATGCGAAGTAATCTAGTGGCTTAACTCCATTAATCTTGATCGGTTCAGCAAAATTGTAGGCGTTATGGTAGAGCAACCCTGCCAACGTCGTTTCAGTATTAGCCAGTTGGAAATCAAGGCTTTGACCACCAGAGTAGCCGATAATATCCCCAGCTTTGACCGGAATCTTAACGTTTCCACTGATTTGCTGCCAGTTTGACGGCAGCTGACTCATAATATTTGGAGCCAAACTAGTCATTAGGTTATAGTACGCCATAAACGTACAGGAGTGGCTCAAGGTGATGTTCCAGGAGGTTTTAGCACCCATCACATTTCCAACTGCGTTCAAGTTGCCATCCATAACCGCATATACCGGATAGGTATCTGCAGCAGCAGTTAGACTAGCACCGTAGTAGTACTCGTGGTCAATCGGAGTAACGTGTGCTCCACCAAAGCTACCCTCAGGAGCAATACTACCAATGTCTTTTGGATCCATCGGAGCATGAGTGAGAGTAGTTGTCCCCTGCCCATCGCACTGGCCATAGGTAAGAGACTTGCCCTTAATTACTGGGTCAAGTGAGTCTGAGTCAGATGGGGACGGATGGTACTGCTGGTCGGGAGTTGGCGTATTAACCGCGATAGTCGCAGAAGGCGTAGCTACTGCTACCGCATCATCATTTCCACGCTTTTTTAGCACAATAATAAGTGCAATTAAAACAACCAGAACTACGGCTGAGATAAGCACAATGGTACGCGTTCTGGTGTTTCTTACTGGTAGCTGAGGCGCCACCTCAACTTTATCTCCTTCGCTTGGTGGTGGGATATTCACTTCTTCGCTCATAGTGCAGATTGATTGTAACTAATATTAATTAGTATACGGTATGAAGTATTTTTCCACTAAAAAATACTAACTTATTCCTAAAACTGGCACTATTCTCCTACTCACCCTCAGGCTTGTGCCCTGGCCACCAAATTACATACCCGATAAGGGCCGAAATACTAGGAATCAAGAATGGCGCAATGATAAAGGATGAAATCGCCACACCAATCGCAATTGACGCACCCATTTGTAGTAAGAAGCTTACACCTCCCAATAACAGTGATCCAAATGTTGCCGCCAAAATTAAGCCAGCTGAGGCCACTGTTGCACTACTGTGTTCAATGGTCATATTTGCAGCTTCACGAGGGTTTAAGCCTTCCTTCACTTCTTCACGCAGGCGGGTAATGGTCAGGATATTATAATCTGTACCAATTGCAACCACGAAGATGTACATGAAAAGTGGAATAAACGAGATTAAGCCGGCGTCACCTTTTGCATACTGGAAGATAAGTACAGTTGCACCAAGTGTTGCAGCATATCCTAAACTTACACAGGCCAAGAGAACCAATGGGGCAACAATACTACGAAGAAGAACAGCTAGAATCAAGAAGATAAATGCTGCTGCAATTGGGAAAATAACCGACAGATCTCGATTCGTTACATCCCGCACATCTGCAATTGCAGAAGAGGCACCACCCACATACACGTTCATCGTGCTTGAGTTAAAACTGTGTGCAGCTTCTCGAATTGGGCCTGTAACAGCATCAAGCGCAGCCTTACTATACGGATCATCTTTCAAAATCAGAGTGACTTCACCGATTTTACCATCTGCTGAGATAGTACCTGGATAGGCAGCCGAAACTCCAGTAACCGTACCAAGTTTTGTTGCCACATCGGTTACGGTCGCCATTGTAATAGTACTCGTACTGGAAAGGTATACCTGGGTTGGGGTCAACACACCAGCAGGAAATGACTGAGTGAGCTGGTCGTACGCAGTTGCAGACAACGTTCCGGATGGAGGAGAGCTAAAGGAACTAAAGTCAGATTTAAATGAGAGAGCAAACACTGCAAAAGCAACGAGTAAAACCACCACTACTGACGTAACTAACCCTGGACGTTTTTCAACCAATCCACCGACACGCTTGGAAAATCCTGCTTTTTCAACCTTAGCTTTCCAAGATTTACTTGGCCAAAATACAATGGGTCCAAGCACCGCAACCAGTGCAGGTACAAGAGTAAGCGCAGCTACCAACATAACCGCAACGCTGATGATTAAACCCGGTGCAAGTGAGGAAAAGATGCCGAACTGTGCAAAGAAGAGTGCTGCAAACGAAGCAATAACCACAAGGGCTGCTGATAAAATTGCTTCCCCTGCCCGACTCAGAGCAAACGCAACGGCCTGAGGTGTAAAGTCACCCGTACGAAGCCGCTCACGATATCTGAAAAGTAGGAAGAGAATGTAGTCGGTTCCAATTCCAAAGAGCACAACAGTGAAGAGAACTGTTAGCTGTTGATTCAACTTAAAGCCAAACATGTGGCCAGCAATTGCAATGAGTGAGTTCGCGATAGCAAAGACTACACCAACTGAAAACAGTGGTAACAACCCTGCTAGTGGGCTTCCAAAAATGAGTGCTGGCAAGAACAATACTAGGAGCAAGGTTCCAATACTTACAATCGCAAGGGCGCGATTTGCAGAATCTTGAGTGTCGTACGAAATTGCTTCACCACCAGTTAACCCTGCAGAAATAGTACTGCCTTGGGTCAACTTTGTAAGGTCATCTCGAACTCCTTTAACCGCGTTAATCGTAGCCGCATCCTCTGGACCACCCGTATACACCACCGTTGCCAACTGAGCCGTATGATTTGGCGCAATCTGCTGAGGAGTCGTTGCAACCGCCAACACATGATCCAATTTGTCAGCATTGAGCGAAGCAATAATTGAAGTGATTTTTGAGAGATCAGTATCACTCAACGATGTGCCGGCTGTGTTTTTGAACACAACAATATCGGTTGGAGCATCACTCTGCCCTGAAAGCTGTTTTGCAATAGCGCCAGCTTGAACAGATTCGTAGCTACTTGGCAGAAAACTACTTTGATCTGTACTTTCGATACTACTGAGCGATGGCGAGAGTGCCACAATCAGAATAGCCGCAATAAGCCATGTTCCGATTACCCACCATCTATTTTTTATTATAAATTGAGCAAATGCCTTCATTTATGTCCTTTTTAATTATCTGTCTTTTTCATAGTACATGAAAAAGATTAAAAAATTAGCCACTAACATTTATATAAGATATCTACCCTTAAAATACGTTGCGAAGTGCTATGCGCCAAATGATATTTACCGCGACCATTACTGCGATGCAGATTGCGAGGTCTGTTTTTGAGTGCGATTTTGTGTATACGAAGTAGATGAGTACAAGGAAGAATGCAACGTATAGAAATTGTAGTATCCAGATTGGGAGTGGGATGTTGAGTAGTGACGTACTGAATACTGATTTCATATGTTCGTTAATATTTGAAAATAATAGTGTTAGAACTGTTATTCAGCAAGAATTACTTTGCTTTGCAAAATATATACCCTATCAAGCATCTCAAACAGCAGAGTTAGTCGGTAATACCCAGGATACGATTCCAAAATTCATACTTCTTCACAAGATATTCCTTCCAAGGCAATCCATTACAGGTACGTTTGATTGCTTCATATTCAGCACACAAAGATGTGTCATTCTCTAGAATTTTTTGCGTATCCAGTTGCTCCTGTAATCCTGCATCAACAAAATCTGTAAGATGAAGCTCGACCGGAAACCCGTTTCGCTCAAACTCCCACATCATATAGTCTCTCTTAGTACTTCTATGGTGTGGCACGCCATAGCGTTTCTCAAGTGAAGATGCCGCGAGCATGAAATCACTTCCCGCAAGGATGGTAAGGTCAATGTCATTTTCTCCAGCAATTCCCAGCTTGGATGAACCAACATAGTGCGCCGTAGCCGAAGGAACATCAGACATGACTTCAGCAATAATCTCTTTAGCCGCTTTTTGAGTTCCTGGGTTAAATGGCTCTATGTGAGTAATTTTTCCTTCGGGAACTGTATTGAGATAGCCTATTTGTGCAGTGGTTAGCATTTTTCAAATTTAGAATTTGGGGTGTGTTTATATAATAAATTTGATTGTTATAAAGAAATACCTCACCTAACCATTGCGTGCAAATATTTAAAATAATAGTCAGACCTATATTTCCCTTACTTTAAATACAAAATAGCTCTCTGGCTTATAGTAATCATGTTTAGTCGCCGGACTTAACGCAATAAACGGCAGATCATCATGCTCTCCAAAATTTTGCAATCGAAATATAGCATGTGTATATGTTTTACCAGGCAATGGTTCCATCGCAATGTGGTACATCGTATCATGCGGTTGCTGTGTATCCTTCATCCGTAAAAATGGACCAATTTCTGCAGGACAGATTTCAAGTCCCATTTCAAACGCTCGTGCACGAATCCGATCCAATGTACACCACTCAGTTAGTCCAAGCGCACTAACTGGCAACTTCACTAGTTTCACAGTATGAGGATCAAAAGACACCTCAAATTCGTGTCTATCTAGTACCTCTTCTATATAATTAATTGGCGAGTCCCAACTCTTCGCCGGCACACTACTTCTCATATCTCGTTTCAACTGTCCAACGGTTATTCCTCCTATTTCTAGATCAAACCATTCAAGATTTTCACTAGAAAATTCATGATATCCAATTCTAAGCTTCTGTTTTTTTATTTTTTCTTGAAAAACCGTATCAAAGGATCCAAAATACCCAACCGTATCGTCTTTGATTTCGGAAGAATCATACGCAACCTGATCCGGCCTACATCCTAACAGTATCGGCGCATCCGCCTTAGGATCTCGCTGTCGTATTAATTCCGCAACCCGTGGGTCCTTCACATACCCAAATCCTTCAATAGGGCTTTTTAATTCATACAGAAATATTAAATCATCTTGATCCAATGCATGACCAGCCTTCATTTTACGCTCTATATAGGTAAGCAGCTTCATATCCAACATTTTCTTTCCATAGGAGTTTCCATCATGAAACTCTCCAAGTTTGTCCTGTACTACCTTACCTATATACGGATCGAGATTCTGTTGAAATGCTATACCGCGAACTTCTTTTATGTTTCCATGCACCATCCGGATAGCAGCACGCGGAATTTGAGGAATTCCATCCTCATCATTTGAATAATAGACATAAAAATCTCCATTTCTCAGCTGGTATTCTGCCATTGACTCTCCGGCAGTACACCAACCCGTACCATGACTCTGCAATGATTCTACAAGGGGCATGTGATCTGAACCCATTTCATACTTAACCCATCTACCTTCTGTAATTGCAAGCAATGCTTCATTAGCGGGAGTAATTTTCTCTAGTGCAAAAAGGTACAGTTCGGCAAAGTCAGCACCTTGTACAAGTTCACGAAATTCTGCCTTGCTCTCATCGGTAATGGCAAGTTTACCACTTACAAGATCAGCCTGTTCTTTGAAGAGGCTCGTCAATTGCTCCTTTACCTGAACAATCTTAGCTTCAGCATCACTCACTGCATTATTAATTCCCTCCTTTTGTATCGTTCGATATGCCCCATTCAAACGTTTTAACTCACCACGTTTGACATTAATAGCATCCGAAATCTGTCTATATCTTTGCCCTTGTTGCTTTTCTACCGCATCTAACACATACGACAATGCTTCACGGTCAAGATCAGGAAATGGAGCAACAGTACCACTATCACGATCGCTAAACTTGTGATCTTCTTTGTTATACGCCCCCATACCCAAAACACCACGAAGCGCAAAATACTTTAACCAGAGTGGATACGTTGCATCCTCAGATGCCAAGTAATCAACCCAAAAATCAAGACTCAATTCTTGATCCTCAATAATTACTTCAGTATCTTCTTCCTTCTTTTGTTCAGTGATTTCAATATCACCTCTACCTTCATCACGTGCAATTCGCTTTTGAGCATCCCAATATGATTCAGGAATCTCACCTTCTTTAATCACGAAGTTTTTGTGTAAGGCATTTTTTATGAGGGAAAGATTGCGATCTGCTCGGTCAAAATCCTCATCCGAACCTTCTCTTGTAGCAGGTTCTAATATTCCTTGCAATCGATCTAAGTATGTCTGGATACGGTCCTTGGGCAGTTCAGATATCTTCTCTGCAACAGGTGGACCCTCTTGATTACTATCAATTAACCTTTGATTACTATGTATCGCATCAAGTTCGGCTTTATTTACCGCATCTTGAACTTCCGACTCTTTATCTAGGTCGTACGTCTTCCGAAGGAATTGAGTACCTGATTCAATTGACATGCACACATTATACTATATTTGCATTTCGATATATAAAAAATGACTAGTAAAGCAGTTTCCAGTATATGTTCAACATCATACACCTACCCAGTCCTAGAAAAGATTGAGCATTACGGTCTCGTCTTATAATTATGAGATTTCTTCCAAAATTAATTGAGCTGCCCGTTTCCTACTTCCAATTATCTTAGGAGGATGAGTTATTGGCCTTCCAATTACTATGTAATCAGCACCCCACTCAATTGCTTGGCGTGGGGTAGCAGTGCGAGACTGGTCTCCCTGGTCGCTCCAGCTCGGTCGAATACCTGGAGTTACTCTGATGAGTTTGGCAAGATCTTGTTCGGAAGCTAATTGCCCCAACTCAAGTGGAGAACATACGATCCCATCTGCCCCAGTCGCGGCGGCCAGTTTTGCAAACCCTATAACCCTATCTTTAGCACTTTGACTAAAAACCTCTTGCGCACCTTCATCACTTAAAGAAGTAAGAACAGTTACTACCAGGAGGAGTGAAGTCCCTTTTGCGCCGGCGACAGTTCGCAAAGCTGCAGATCCAGCCGATGCGTGGACGGTAAACATTGATACATGGCTGGCAATCGAATTGGTAGCTTCTTCCATTGTATGGGGAATATCATGAAACTTACCATCAAAGAAAATTTGTCCGCCGAGATTGGTTATTTCTTGAATGAGCTTAGGGGTTCCAATACGATTTATCGCTTGAAGACCAACTTTAAAGTACCCAACAAAATCTCGTAGTTCTATTACGGCCGCCTGGATTTCCTCGATAGTGCTGAAATCGAGTGCGACAATGATCCGTTCCTTTGGATTTGTGGAGATATTTTTCATCTTTCTAATAATATCAGAATGGGAGATTGGAAGAATTTTCATATATTCCATAAACAAAAAACAGGATATTAATCTGTAGTTTTGCCGGCTATATGGAGTGTTCTGAAAACATTATTCAAACTGACCTCAAAAGGAGAGACGATTCGATTAGTGGAATATATTCAATAATTGAATCCCAGTATCGCCAGTAGTGAGAGTAGTGCTTCAGATTACAGATTTTTTACCACTCACTTTAGAATCAAGGGCACAAAACAGAACTGTCAAGAGTGATCCACATACTAGTGCGCCGTAGTTCCACAAGCCCTGATAGTCCATCATGGTAATGTTTTGTACTCCGTTATCAGGATTATAACCTGCAGGCAGAGTACCCACAGCGCTGCTGGGCATAATCCAGGAAATAAGGATAACGAAGAAAAATCCTATCACAACATAAAAAAATATCCTTTTCTTTGCCAGACGTTGAATGACTAAAATTGCCAGACTAATGCACGATACACTTCCCACTAAGAAGAAGAGCTCATTCACCCAACCAGTCACGGGTGTCCAGGTAGGACCGGACATGAACGAGGATTTAAGCTGCTCTCCTTGTAGTGTAGACCATACGGCAATAGCGGTTGAGATCAAAAAGAGCGCTCCGAGTAAGACATATCTACTCATGCTATTTTTTGTATTCATACATTTATGGTAGCAGAAAAGAAAAACCGCCACACATAGCTTATGTAACGGCCAACTATTTAGAATTTCAACGATTTAGGAAGTGAAAAGTTAAAATCATGGACTTAAAAAAGGAAAATATCTGGCCAAACCATAGCGTGAACGTGAGATGTTTGAGCGATTGGCAAACAAATTTTACCGTGACAGCTGTACCTACTAGAATTGTAGGGTTAAGGGCACGCAAACGGCATTATTTGCCGCCAAGGCCATTCCGCCAGGATTCCGCGTTCTTCCATGGGGTGCCTACGTAGGAATTCGTCGCGTTGTCGTAGAAGTTGAGCCGACTCTCACATAGCCGCATCCTCGACAGCCTGAATGTCCTTTCTTCTTTGTCCAGCTCGTCGTACGCGTCAATATACACGTATCGGGCCTTGTATATTTTCTTAGGATGGAGAACTCGCTCTGAGTACAAACCTTGACGGTCGACGTACTTTACTCCGATACCTTCCCCGCCAAGCATAGCCTCGCTAAGAGCCGCCATCTTCTTGCTCAACTTATAGTCTTCGCCGTAATCATCCTTTGCGTCGAAGCCTCTCTCTAGGAATTTCCTTCCGTGCCTGTCTTCGTGGCACGAGCCGCACAGTGTCCGAAGGTTATCAGGATCGTTGGTACCACCGAACCGAAGCTCTCTGATATGGTCAACCGTCAGGCCATTAGCAGACGCGCAGATAGTACACTTATTACTGTCCCTTACTAAGATCTCCTGTCGCAACTTCTGCCAGGGACCGTCAGGATCAAGGCCCTTATATAAGTTTAAATCTGGAGATGCATTCTGGACCGAAGATGAAGTCCCGTACCTGGTTTGAGCCCTAAGCCCGCCAGACTTACGCTTACGCTTCTTTTTATCCTTACTTCCTTCAGCCGCAAAAAACCAGCAAATAACGGCGGCGAATATGAGGTAGCCGAGAGGAGTCATCTGATCATCTGCTTGTAAGTCGGTTCATAGCCTAACTATCCCTCATATTAAGAATAGGTTCAAGATGTACTGCGCCCCATATATTAGACACATACTCTCTTTAGCTATCTTCTTCTGAGAGATCTAGTAACTTACGTGCAAGAGCAATATCAATATTCCTCTACATGACATCAAACTACCTAGTTCCTACTACTTACTCAGACCTCTCTTGAACGACCCTCTCAATGTGTTCGTCAATTTTTGCTTTCTGCACTTCGGTTAAATCTTCGATATAAAGAAGTTATGAACAGTCTAAGGTTCATAACTTCTTTTTGGCTGGGGATGAGGCGTGAACGCTCACTTTCTGAACCTTTCATTTCATATTGAAGCGGCTCAGAAGTGTTGCGCTAACCCCACTCTCGCTTCGCGAGCAAGGTATTAGTGTGGTCGAACCCTGGGTGTCGAATCCTACATCACAAAACAAAATGCAGGGTATATGAAGTCTAAGTCATATACCCTGCATTTTGGCTGCACATGAAGGATTACACTCGAGAACTTGTTACAGAGATTTTAGCAGGTAGAACTTTCCCAAAACTTACCTATATCGATTAACAAACCACAACCTTCAATTGAATTGAAGACTCTGGACTGGGGGCAGTAACGGGATCGACCGTATACTACCCGAAAGGGTCGTTTAGGAGACAAGGCCAACGTATTCGCTGAGGAGGTCACTGAACACCCCAGGATTTTCGTGATCTACGTAGTGGCTCACGACTTGTACGGCCGTAGCACCACTAGCGATGAAATCAACTACATCTTGGCCGGTGGTAATACCACCAACACCGATGATCTGGATTTCATCTCCCTCCAGTATTGAGAAGGCTTGAAGCACCTGACCGAGTGCAATTGGCTTGAGAGCTTTGCCGGACATGCCAGCAAAACCCGCACCAACATCAATCATTTGCCTGTTGTTCGCTCTGCCATAAGCGTTCGGGAATGTGTTGGTCATTGTAATGAAGCCAACATATGAACTGAAGGATTGCAGTACGTCCATCAGCTCTAAGAGGTCGCCTGGGTTCGAGTAGGGTGAGAGTTTGAGGCCAAACCCGTGAGCCGGAACGACTTCCTTCACGAGGTTGATAATCTCAGCGACAAGAAAGGGGTTGAAGCTTGCGATCGGCTTTTGCTTACCGTCGTCACCCCAGACATTGGGACAACCCAGGTTGAGCTCAACCATAGATGCTCCATTGTTATGTGCGACACGGGCAAGCTGCCTGTATTCATCCGGATGGTATCCGGCCACACTGACGATGAGCGGCTTACCGACATTTTCCGCTAGGGCAACCATTTCGCCGAGGTGGTCTTGGTAGTACGGAAGGCCAGGATTGGGCAGTCCGAGTGAGTTAAGGCAGTAGCCATCTGCTTGCGCCCAGACTTGACCAACGTTCCCTTCACGAGGTTGAAGAGTGATTGAACCGAGGGTAATTGCAGAGACAGCCGAACGAGCCAACTTCTCTACATCTGCAAGCTTCTTCACAGAGCCTGCGCCATTGAAAATTGGGTGCTCCAGTGAGCACGTTCCAAGACGAATTCTTTCCATATTTCTCCTGAATTGTCAGACGTGCGAGCACGTTGCGACTTCGGGGTGATAGTATCAGATTTGA
>CAILIB010000033.1 GCA_903834195.1 uncultured Candidatus Berkelbacteria bacterium
ATCAGTTAAAAGAAAGTTCACAACATGCTAGTGGAGAACATTATACTTTTTCGTGCTATATTCCAACCGATCTGCGACAAAAACTTGAGCCAATTACTCAGTTACTCGCTGAATTAGATCCAACGCTAATTTTAAATGTGCCAGATTTGTACCACCTTACTGTGTACTGGTGCTCAATGGCAACTGATATTGAACGATTAATCGAAATCTTTACTGAACAGCTTCGGAAAGAATCACTTCAGTTTTCAATGCATGGGATAATAGCTGCTCAATTTGGTATTAGTTGTAAAGCGTACCCGTTAAATAATTCATTTCTTCAGTTACGCGAAGCTTTGACTATTGAAACAAGGCAGGAGCTGCCACGAAATTCAGATGGTAGTTACCATGAGCGAGCTGTTTCAACCTGGATAAATTTAGCTCGTTATACCCAGCCACCTAAAACAGAGTTGCGTTCATATATTAATTCAGTGCTAGATCTTGATTTTGGAGTGTTTACTCCGGCAGAAATCGGTGTGTATATCTCAAATAATAAGTACCTCAAAGACCCTACACTAATACGAATGATTTCTAACAGCAAATGAATTGGCACCTGTTTGCATTTATCGCTCCGGCGCTCTGGGCAATCTGTAACTACCTCGATAAGTACGTTTTGACACGCTATTTCAAAGACGAAAATAGTACAGGTGTTCTCCTGATTGTGAGTGGTTTTGCGGCGGCAGTTTCAGCACTTATTATTCTCATTGCTGGAGTAAATGTTACTGATCCGAGCATTTGGTTTAGGTTGATCATGTTAGGTAATGGCATGCTTTTTGTTGCGGCTTTTTACCCATATTTTTATGCCCTCCGTGAAGAAGATGCGTCAGTGGTTGTGCCGGTATACCAAACCATTCCGGTTTTTGGCTATATACTTGGACTAATATTCTTGAATGAGCATTTAAATCCTTTACAGATTTTTGGTGGGTTAATCATTATTATTGGCGCCATTGGCTTATCAATTAATTTTAGAGGGAAAATCAAAATTAAGAGTCGTCCGCTTCTCCTTATGCTTTTTTCGGCTTTTCTTTTAGCAGTTGGAAATCTCATTTTCAAGAAAGTGGCACTTCAAGAGTCTTATTGGGTGACAAACTTTTGGGAGTATTTAGGCTCTGGTTTATTTGGCCTTATTCTCTTTACTTGGAACACTTCGTACCGCAGGGGGTTTATTTACCTTATTACAAAAAAGCAGGTTGTTTTTGCACTTAGTGGGATACAGGAAGCCTTTAATGTAGCGGGGAATTTAATGTCCACGTTTGCAATCTTACTTGCACCTATGGCGTTGGTTTCAGTCGTAGTTAACGGACTTCAGCCATTTTACATTTTTATCTTCGGCATTATTCTCACGTTGTTGTTACCAAAGTATTTTAAAGAGAAAATTGAGAAACAAGATTTGATTCAGAAGTTTATCTGTATCATGATTATTTTTGGCGGCACTGTGTTACTTGCCGTATCCTAGTTTAATCCTCACTTACAGGAATGGTTCTGGGGCGAAAAATCAACTGAATTGATGAAGCACTTTCAGAATCAATGCCTTCCTCATACAACTTTTGAGCAATTAAATAGCAGACAATACACTCTGAGCCAGCATTTTCAGATAGACCGTCTGCATGAATACCATCAAAGACACGTTCTTTCTTGGTATCAATAAGTGGGATTCCAGCTGTATTCCATCCCCAAAACCAACCCATCTGACGCTCAATTTCTTTTTTGTATCGAACATCATTTTTTAATGAAAATGCGTAGGCGTTTGCAATCGCTAAGTACGCTGGGTCAATAGGTTGCTGATTGTACAGTGCTTTAGGTTCACCATGTGAAAACCAACCTTCATTACCAATTGGACAGGGGATTCCATTATGTGAACAGGTTGAATTGAGAAATTTAAGCATTTCCCAACCACGCGGATCGCGCTTATTTGCAATCAATGCTGCAAGCGGGATTATAGCGTTAGCATAGGTGAGTGTGTGCTCAGGCCATGGCCACCAATGGGTGGAGTGAGCTTTCCAGGCTTTCTCAAACTCCTGTTCAAAGCGCTGAACCATGTAGTCGTCACCGGTTAGTGCTCCATAAGCAAGTGGTCGCAGATCGTGACTTTTCGTAATAAACGGAGCAATGTGGCTCTTTATTTCAAATAAGCCCTTAAATTCAATATTAGAATCCTCTGCTATACTTAATGCCCAATAGGTTTCACCAAGTGCATCCGGAGAATAAGAGCGTTTAACAACGGGTTTTTTGTGTTGATCGTAAAAATTGAATGGTTCAGGCTTGTGCATGCAGCATGTCCTGATAAAACTCACATATTTATGTGCAAGTTCAACTTCTTCAAAGAGAATGGCTGCAATTAAGCCACGCGCTGCATCGTCCAGTGAATATCCATGATTCACGTCTATAACATCTTTAAGAGTATGCTGAGCAATACTAAAATCGTCAGTCAATGCGTGTAGGTACGCAGTGCCTATATGACCAATCTTAACTGATTGCGGGCGTGAGGCCATTTAACTCCTGAATTATGCGGAATAAGAGTAGGTAGCGTTCGGCAACAAGGGGCCATGACATGCGTCGTCCAATAGCATAGGCCTTGTTTTCTAAACTTGCTTGGTAGGATGGGTCGCTGAGAATGCGCAAAACTGCTTTCTCAATACTTATACTATCTTTATATTCGATAAAAACACCAGTACCATTAGCAAGGATTTCCCGGGCGTACACAAAAGGAGTTGAAACACAGGCTTTTCCCATGCCCAAAGCATAGGCCAACGTTCCTGAAGCTATTTGTTCTGAGTTAAGGTGTGGAGTTAAATAAATGTCGCATGCTTCGTAGTATGAGAGGAGTTCATCTAGGCTCAGATACCGATCAATAAACTGAATATTATCGTGAACTCCTAATTCATCAATCAATTGTTTCAATCCATCTCGGTACACTTCGCCGTGATTTTTAATAATTTCAGGATGGGTTTGCCCAGCAATGACAAAGAGAATATCTGGAAATTGTTCCTTAATCGCTGGAAGAGCACGGATTACGTAGTCGAGACCCTTATCAGGATTGAGTAAGCCGGTCATAAGGAGAACATGCCTGTTTTCCCAGCCGTATTTAACCTTATCAGCTTTGGTAGCCTTAGCTCGGTCAGCTACTCCGTGGTGAATAACCACAACTTGATCAGGGTTTATTCCGTAGATTTCTTCAAGCTGCTCTTTGGCGTCAGGGGTCATGGCGACAACGGCTTGGGAAAGTTTGGCTAAACGAAAAAGTACATCGCGTTGCTGATCAGTTGGGCTTTTAAGAATGGTGTGCAACGTAATGATAAGCGGTTGGCGAATGCGGCCAATCAGCTTAAATATATATTCACTATTATCACCGCCGTAGAGACCATACTCATGTTGCAGGCAAATAATGTCGGCGGTAGTGTGGTTGATAAACTTGGCGGCATCTTCGTAATTAGGAAGATCGTCGCGGTTTATCTGGTAGACAACCTCTGGAGGATACTCGTAATGCTCATTGTTATTTACCGCAACAATTTGAGCGTTACTCTGAGGATTGAGGTCGTTTATGGCTTTGGTGAGATCTTTTGCAAACGTGGCGATGCCGCACTTCCGAGGTAAGTAGCTCGAGATAAACAGGAGATTAATCGGGTTTTGGTGAATATCCAGTATCCGATTGAGTTTGCTCATACCTTATGAGTACCACGGTAGTAGGTATATAGCAAGAAAAAACGTAGGGTGTATGCCAAATGTCTTAGGGTTGTAAGGCGTTTGGTATGCCGGTAAGGCACGATTGTGCCTTACCGTTAATTTGATTAGTTCAGCTCTCTCTGTTTTTCAATTTGTCCTATTCTCATGAAAGTAACAAGTATTGCTACAGACGATAAATAGAGCCAAGGTCCGTGTTTGTATTTTTCCTGAATCAGTAGTATACAAGTTAGCGCAACCATAATAGAAAAAAGTTTTCTCATAGTTTGAGCAGGTGGAACTTTTGAGAATTCGGCAACTTTGTGGGAATTAAATCCCAAAAGTGTAAAAACCGGAATGAGTAGTATTACAGAAATCGTAACATTACCATAATACGAAGTTAAAAGGGCGATTGCGCTGAGCGCAATAAGTGCAAGGTTCATAAACGCCTCCAGTGCGCTGAAAATCTAGCGAAACAGTAGCATATATCGCGATTATTTTCAAGTCTCTAAGCTTGAGTTGTCTCTTTTGGCATCACTTGAATATCATCACCGAGCTCTTGCTCGATAATACGCATGCGAGAACGATCTTCCGGAGTAACAAATGTGATAGCGTGACCTTTGGCACCTGCGCGACCAGTTCGGCCAATACGGTGAAGGTAGGTTTCGTAATCACGGGGAACATCATAGTTAACTACCAAAGCGATAGTTGGAACGTCAATACCGCGTGAACCTAGGTCTGTGGTAATAAGAACTCGGTAGGTACGCTTACGGAAACCATCAATAGCTTCGGTACGTCCGGCAGCGGTACGGTCACCATGAAGTCCAGCTACACTGAACTTTGCTTCGCGCATGGCGTGGTACAGCATCTGGGCAGATCGCTTGTTGGCGGCAAAAACGAGCACTTTACCGTGAGTATTGTGGATAAGTCGAGTGAGGAGGGCGATACGACGCGTAGAACCAATCAGACATACCTCTTGTTTAATCAGTGAAGTGTCTTGGTGTTCGTCGTTAATTTTGACCGTAATGGCATCAGGGGCGTAGCGTGCCACAAGACGTTCAACTCGACTAGACATAGTTGCAGAGAACATTAGAGTCTGGCGGGTTTTAGGACTGCGGTCCAAAATACGTTCAATCTGTGGTGCAAAACCTGAGTCAAGCATTCGGTCGGCCTCATCCAGAACTATTGAGGTTACTTCAGTTAAATTAAGTGTTTTGCCATCCAAGTGTTCGTTTAATCGACCTGGTGTAGCAATAATAATCCGTGGCTTAGTTTTGAGTGATTTAACCTGGTTTTCAATTGGAACGCCATTAATTAAAACTGAGGGGTTCATTTTTGGAATCCCTTTGCCGACTCGACGAAAACTTTTATCGAGCTGCATAGCAAGTTCTCGGGTTGGAGCTAGTATTAACACAACTCCTTCGACAGTTAAGAGTCGCTCAATAAGCGCAAGTGCAAAGGCAAACGTCTTACCAGTTCCGGTATGTGACACACCAACAAGGTTAGCCCCAGTGAGAATCACGGGGATGGTTTGCTCCTGAATTGGAGTAGGTGTGGTGAGGCCTTCATTCTCTAGGTTGAGGAGGAGGGGTTGGGATAATCCGGTTTCGGCAAACGTCATATAATGAAAGAGTGGTAAAGGATGTTAGTCTAGCAGAAAAATGCCTCCAGGTCACGTGATCTGATAAATTTTATATTTCTGGTGGCCTGTTTCTGTTAATA
Organism: uncultured Candidatus Berkelbacteria bacterium; assembly: GCA_903834195.1. Classification (GTDB taxonomy): domain Bacteria; phylum Patescibacteriota; class UBA1384; order CAILIB01; family CAILIB01; genus CAILIB01. The sequence continues at coordinate 5,419 of CAILIB010000033.1, forward strand.
TACATGCATACATATTAAATATTTCTACTAATGAATATTCAGATTTTATACGGAAAAGAAGGTGCTGACCTTGCAGTTGGAACCACTGTAGTCGTAGATGTATTCCGTGCAGCTACAGTTGCATCATATGCTTTTCAAAGTGGGGCTGAATATATAATTCCAGTTGCCGATCAAGTTGAAGCCTTTGCACTCCGTGAAGAACATCCTGAATATATTCTTATGGGTGAACACAGGGGAGTAAAGATTGAAGGATTTGATTTTGGAAATTCTCCGTTTGATATTTCACAAGCTGATTTAACTGGAAAAGTGGTTGTTCAACGCACTGGTTCGGGTACACAAGGACTAGTTCGGGCAACTGGCGCAAGTACAATCTTTTTTGGCGGATTTCCAACCCTTTCCGCTACCGCACAAAAAGTGCGCGAATGTGGTATTGAAACTGTTTCAATTATTGCAATGGAAGGTGAGGGAGCTGAGGATGATATATATGCTAAAAGCCTACGAGCTGTACTTCTTGGTGAAATCCCTAAGTGGGATGAAGTAGCTGAACAGCTACATGGCTTGCTTAATGCACAGCGATTTTTCAGGCCTGAAATTATTAGTTCACCAAGAGAAGATTTTGATCTCTGTAGTGGAGTGGATACCTTACCATTTGCAGTTAAGTTGCTTCACAAAGCAGGTAATCTGCAATTAATCCGTGTATAATCTCAGTGATCAGTAACCGTAAAGGAAACAATGAGTACTCAAACGCCAGTCTTGGCAACTGAACATTTGAAAAAGATCTATGGGAAAGGTGAATCTATTTTTACTGCCCTGGAGTCTATTAATATTGAAATCAAAAAAGGCGAAAGCATCGCCATTTTAGGAAAAAGTGGGTCGGGAAAATCGACGTTAATGCACATTTTGGCGCTTCTCGACACTCCAACCGAAGGTGTTGTATCGGTAGACGGTACTGATGCTTCTAAGTTATCGGTTAAAAAACTCGACATATTGCGCAACAAGCAATTTGGCTTTGTCTTTCAACAGTTTTTCTTGAACGCTAATCAAACTGTTTTAGAGAATGTGATTTTACCGCTCAAAATTGCTGGAGTTTCAGCAAAAGAGCGTACAAAACGCGGTATGGAAGTGCTTAAATCAGTAGAACTTGAAGAAAAAGCTCAAAATAAGGCCAACGATTTATCAGGTGGACAAAAGCAGCGAGTTGTTATTGCTCGTGCGCTCGTAAATGAGCCACAAGTCATTTTTGCAGATGAACCTACAGGTAACCTAGATAGTGTTACCGGTGCTGCAATTCAAAAGATGTTATTCACACTGAACAAAGAGCGAGGCATTACACTAATTATTGTCACCCATGACCATGAATTGGCTGCAAAATGTGATCGACTCTTAGAAATTCATGACGGTACGTTAGTAAAAGGAGCGTAAATGAAATTAACCGACATCCTCAAAACTGCCAGCGAAAATATTTGGCAGAGTAAATTGCGCACTTTTCTCACCATTATTGCCATTTTTATTGGTGCATTTACCCTAACACTCACAACTGGAATTGGTGCGGGAATTTCACAGTATATTGATGGACAAGTAAGTAGTATTGGTGCCAAGAATGTTCTGTTAATCTCCGGCAAAGCACAAAGCTCTACAACAACAGGAAATTCTACTGACCCACAAAAATACGACCCGAATAAACTCACCTCTGCACAGCGACAAGGTCCTCCAGGGGATACGGTAGTGTTGTTAACCGATACTGATATTCAGAAATTAAAGTCTGTACCTGGTATTGTCGATGTTCGTCCGCAGCAAAGTGTATCTCCGAGCTATATTCTTGGTCCAAGCGGACAAAAATATATTCTGTCGGTATCCGAATATATAGATGGAACAAATGTTGCGATGAATTCGGGAGTAATTCCTAGTAATACAGCAACGACGACACAAATTGCTGTGCCATATAACTATTCATCAGTGCTTGGTTTTGCAAGTTATGCTGATGCTGTTGGAAAGACTGTAACCATAGGTATTTCTGACGCGAATGGCCTCATTTCAGAGGTTTCTGCAACAATCACAGGTGTGCCTCAGAAGAGTTTGATTGGGTCTGCGGGTGCAAGTATAAATACTGAACTGTTTAATAAGCTATATGCGATTCAAAGTGTCGGGTTAAGTGCTAATTCGCTGAATAAATTTAATGGAGCAATTGCCCACTTTGACGCAAGTTACACCGATGCTCAAATTACCGACCTAAAAAGTCGATTGGATAAAGATGGGTATACTGGTGAAACGTATGCTGATCGTATTGCAACAGTGAAGCAGGTGATTAGTGCCATTGTTATTGTATTCGATGCCTTCGCAGTAATTGCTCTTCTTGCTGCCAGCTTTGGAGTAATTAATACATTACTCATGTCGGTACAGGAACGTACAAAAGAAATTGGCTTAATGAAGGCGATGGGAATGGGTCGTAGTCAGATCTTCTTCCTCTTTAGTTCAGAAGCTGTTCTGCTTGGGTTCTGGGGAAGTTTCCTTGGAGTTCTTGCAGCAATGGGTGTTGGTCAAATCATTAATCGGGTGGCGACACATGGATTTTTGAAGGATTTTGAAGGTCTCCACCTCCTCGCATTCCCAATTACCAATGTGCTCTATATTATTATTGGTATCATGTTTATCGCTTTCCTAGCCGGTACTTTGCCTGCACGACGTGCTTCAGGACTTAATCCAATTGATGCACTGCGCTATGAATAGGAGTTCTCAGCAAACTTTAAGCGTCGTTTTGTATAGTTAATGCATGAAACGATACATAGTCACCGACGTTACATATACAACTCCTGATGTACTAACGCTCACCATGCGGGCAAAATCTGCTCGAGATGTGTTTGAGTACACACCAGGCCAATACGCAGCAATTGGTTTTCGCGTACATGGCAGGCCAACCCCAATGCGCTGTTTTTCTATCCTAAGTGCTCCACATAATCAGGGTGTACTTCAGTTTGGAATTCGTATTGGTGGCGATTACACACAGCGCTTAGCTCACCTTAAAGTTGGTGAAACAGTATCTGTGCGCGGTCCATTCGGCAACTTCGTTATTGATCCGCAGTACGATCGAAGTGTAGTTATGCTTGCAGGTGGAATCGGCGTTACACCATTCCTTAGCATGATTCGCAGTGCAACTTCACGTGGATCTAAAATTCCTCTTACACTTCTCTATAGTTGTCAAAATCAAGAGAATATCCCATTTCTTGGAGATCTTCTTGAACTAGAACGACAAAACCCAAATTTCAACCTCCAGATATTTATCACTTCTGGAGATAGTACGCCAATGCCTGGTGTAAAGATTTCACGAGGACGTATTAATGGTGCCACGCTTGGTTCAATGGTTGGAAATCGTCTGAACGGGCATACATTCTTTGTTTGTGGACCTGGTGGTTTTATCACCGGAATGACTGATTTGCTTATTTCTAAAAGTGTCCGACCAGAGTGTATTGTGAGTGAAGCTTTTTCACAAAAGGTTGCAGATCAATCTTTGAATGGGTCACTTAGTTCTACCTCCAAAGTCTATTGGCTAAGTACTGCGGCTACAGTTGTGGGTATTACTGGAATTATGATGCTCGATTTAATGCGTGCAGTTCCTAAGATTGCGAGTGCTCAGGCTGCACAAGTCTCACAGGATGTTTCTACTGCAGTTGTGGCTGCTACGCCTGACCCAACTCCTATTCCTACTGCTACACCATATACATCTAGTAATGCAGTTGTAAGCACTCCAGCTCCAACTCCAACCGCTACACCAATGGTGTATCAAGCACCTGTAGTACAAACGTATCGTCAGCCAATTACATCTGTTTCGTGAAGACTCATGTTCAACAGTCCGGCTACGGGTTAGGCTCAGAAATTGTCCTCACACTGGTTGGTACTGCTTCGCTCGACCTTGATATTTTATTGGCGCAGGTATGGCAAAAGATTCGGTTATTTGAAGAACGTTTTAGTCGATTTCAACCAACAAGTGAGCTATCTAAAGTTAATCAAATTGCAGGGCAGTGGGTTGAGGTAAGTTCTGAATTTCTTGAAGTCCTTACGCTAGCTATTTCATTTTCCAAATCTACTGAAGGTCGGTTTAATCCGCTGATTTTACCGGCACTACAGCGTGCTGGATACGTAGGATCTTGGCCGAATCCAGTACAAAGTAATACTGATTTAGATTATCGACAGCGTGAAATTCATGCAATCGATAGCATAAAAATTGAAGGCTCCCGAATTCAAATTCCAGAAGCAAGCGCACTTGATTTTGGTGGGTGTGGAAAAGGAATTTTACTCGATCAACTTGCTGATTTTCTCTCAGGTAAAACCAATAACTATTGGCTCTCACTTGGGGGAGATATTATTTGCTGTGGTGTTGATATGAACGATCAGGAATGGTCTGTAGGAATTGCTCGCGTAGGTGTCCAAGGAATTATTGGTTCAGTGAAAAATGAAGGTGGTGAAAAGTGTGCAATTGCAACATCTGGAACTACAAAGCGACGTGGTACGCAAAATGACACTGAATGGCACCATATCATTAATCCGGTTACACATGCACCGGCGGAAACAGTAGTGTGCACTGCAACTGTGTGTGCGCCAACCGCAGCAGCTGCGGACGTGTATGCGAAATGTATTGTTATATCTGGTTTAGAATACGAAAAAGAGATCTTCGAAAAAAAAGGTATTACTGCTGCTGCGGTACAGTATGATGGTTTGGATGGAATAATAAGCGTATATTCACAAGGGTCACAAATAAAACTGCAAAATGAGTAGTACAGATTCACTTTTCACGATCGCACTAACACGTATTGTTTATACATGTCCTTGGTATATTGTACGAGGAGCAGGATTTGTGGCAGTATTTTTAATTATTCTTTTAATGTTATCCGGTATTGGGTTAGTAACTGGACATACATTTCGATGGTTTGAACCTACCAAAGCTTGGGCGATTCATCGTGCAATGGGTATTGCACTCTGTGTAAGCATGGCGGTGCACATATTATTCTTACTTATTGATCATTCACTTTCCTTTAATTTTGCACAGCTGTTTATTCCATTTATTTCCTCGTATCAAACGCTCTGGGTTGGGCTTGGAGTCTTAGCAATGTACTGTGTCGTCATTGTAGTTGCGAGTTCGTTAGGGTGGATTGATTCCAAAAGAGGGTTGTGGAAGAAGTTACACTTTGTGAGTTATGCTTCTATGTTGCTCGTATTCTTTCATGCGTTAAACTCAGGCTCTGACTTAAAATACGGTGCATTTCGCTCATTGTGGATACTTTTAGGAGGCATTTTGTTATTAGCAGTGGTGGTCCGAGTATTTCGTTCTGGTACGCTCAAAAAATAGTATTATTTACCAAGATTTCAGATTAGAAAGTTGCCTAAAATCTTGCCTTTTTGCCCATTTTGCCTAATAATGTTTCTGTATGAAAACAATTTCGCAACGAGGTAGAGCACTACGAAGGGGTGGATACTTATTTTTCGTGTCGCTGTTATGTTTAAACTTCGCGACGGCTCCGGCGTATGCTGTTTCAGTTACGGATCTTCAGAAACAGAAAGCGTTACTTGAGCAGCAAGCTGCTGCAGCTAAGGCTCAGGCAGATGCTAATGCTGCGCTTGCACTTCAAGCTGCTAATACAGTTCAGCATTTGAGTGCGCAGGTAAATCAGCTTAAAGATAGTATTAACTCAACCCAGGGAACAATTGCAGATACAGAAGCAAGCATTGCAACTGAAGACCAGCAACTAGCAGCTCTTGAATCGCAAATTGGTGTAGTACAGCGTCAAGAGAATGCGATGATTCGTGCATTGTACATGCTTGAAACGAGTCAAGATGGGTTAGAATATTTTTCGAATCAGTCAGTGAGTGAGCAGGGTCGGATTAAAGAGCAAACTCAATCGTTAGAGACGTATTTAGGTACAGTTTCAAAACAATTAGTAGCGGTTAAAGCTGTGGCTGAGAGTGATCGAAATGCACTTGTAGAAAAGGATCAATATTTATCCACACTTAAGTCACAGCAAGAAGATCAGCGTTCAACCTTGGCAGATGCCAAGAGTACTCAACAGGCTGTTCAATCAAATGCAACGGCTGCGCAAGCAAAGTTATTACAACAGGCCACTGCTGCTAAAGCTCAGGCAGATGTAATTGCACAAAAAATTGATTTATTGTCAGCAACGAATAACTGGGGTGGTGATTTAGTCTCTCAGAATGATCCTAGTTGGTACTATTCACAGATTGGTGATTACACGCAGCTTGGGTACAGCGGTGCAACTATAAATAATGTCGGATGTTTGATTACCTCAATCGCAATGGTAACAACGTTTTATGGTCATCGGTTTACTCCAGATGATATGGCGCGAAATGCAACATTTAATAGTTGGGGTGGGTACTATTGGGGAACTCCGTCAAACCTTGGGGTTCGTTTACAGCCAAGTGGTAGAGTTAACTGGTCAGTAGTACAAAGTCAGCTTGATCAAGGTCATCCAGTTATTGTAGGTATTTACATGGCAAAAATTGGTGTTGTAAACCGTGATGGGTCATCTCACTATATTGTTATTAAGGCGCACGTTGGCGATAAGTGGATTATTCAGGATCCAATTGGACCGATCTCGCGTGTTCGTAGTTACGCACTGAAAGACGTTATTTCAATGATTCTTACGAGCCCACAGTAGATTGTGAGGTAGGTTACAGTCTCATTTCCTTTGCCTAGATATAATTAAGACAACTTAATATATCTAGTTGGGGCGTACATGAGTGATGCTAGTATACATGCGGCACGGGTGTTGATGGGAGATAGTTTAGGCTTCCATATCATCTTTGTCCTTTTTGGTTTAACATTGCCAATTCTAGTGAGTTGGTTCGAGTGGATGGGAATACGACATAAAGATGGTCGGTTGATCGAAACTGCGCGGTTTTGGTCAAAAATAATGGCAATTTTGGTAATTACGGGAGTAATTTCTGGCACGATTATTGCGTTGCAAATGTCATTAGTATGGCCAGGTATTCTTAAATTTGGTGGTGATGTTATCGGTTTGCCATTTCTATTTGAAACGTACGCTTTCTTGATTGAAGCTACATTCTTAGCTCTGTACATGGCGACCTGGAAAAATGCGCGAGTAAGTCAAAAGCTGCACGGGTATATTGGCTTTTTTGTCATTTTTGGTAGTACACTGAGTGCCTTCGCAATTACGAGTATTAACGCCTGGATGAACTTACCGGCAGGATTTGATTTTGTGGGTGGTAAGATTCAGAACATTGATGTGTGGAAGGCTATATTTTCCCGAACCTCAATCGTCGAGTTTATCCATTCGATGCCGGGTTACTACTTAGCAGGTACACTTATGATCGCGGGGTTGTACGCCTTCACGGTCTTGCGTTCACATGCTAAGAATCGTGAGTCATTTGACCACGAACGCCGCGTCATGGGTAAACTCCTCGGTTTTGTGGTATGTTGTTTTGTTTTATCGGGTATTACTGCAGATATATCAGGAAAGTATCTTGCTAAATATGAGCCTGAAAAGTTGGCGGCTATCGAACTTGTCTACGATACAACAACTAATGCACCACTCACCGTTGGTGGAGTACCAGGAGACAACAATACGATTGTAGGTCCACATCTTCAAATTCCAGATGCGCTAAGTATCTTGGCTGGAAACTCAGTCGATACCACAGTGCAAGGTCTGAACGATTTTTCAGCCGATACTCGTCCACCACTGTATGTGCACACGATATTTGACGTGAAGATGACACTCATTACCATTCTTGGACTGCTTGCAGTGCTCTACATTGGATTGCATTTCCTAAAACCGGATTACTTAAAGAGTAGAGCTGCACTTTGGATTTTGGGTGTTGTAAGTGTGTTTGGGATTTGTATCGTTGAGTTGGGGTGGATGATGACTGAAATTGGTCGTCAACCCTGGGCTGTGCGTGATTATGTAACCACTGCTCAGGCTCTCACAACCACACATGATATTACAAGTTTTGGCTACTTCTTCCCACTCGCATATCTAGTCTTATTTATAGTAACTATTCTAGCCGTTCGTAAAGTGATTCACAGTAACAAGACTTCTCAAGGAGGTGAATTATGAAAGTACTCACTTACATTCTCTTTTTACTACCGCTGGTATTATTTGTTGTCGGATTTCTTTACGAAACGTACTTGAGCTTTCGTCGTCTTGCAGACCCGAAGGCAGGTAAAACAGGATATGTTACGGCAACCTGGGAAATCACTCATACATTGCTCATAGCAGCAGTTGTGGTGCTTGTAATGATGTTTAGCCATTCTATTGACGGTATTGCTGAAACAATCTTTACAAGTACATTTGTGGCAGCCGCAGCGCTTACGGTTCGATATGCAACATATACGTATATTTTCTACGTTCGGGAAACTAAGAAGATTTCATGGGTAGATTGGACATTTGCCTTCAGTCATGTGGTTGCTGCAGTTGCATTAGTAGTTTCTGTAGTTCGTGTACTTTGGTTTCTCTATCAGAATAATCCATCAGTAAATGATCAATTTTTGAGCTTATTCGTTCCAGGACTAATTGTAACAATTGTCATTTGTGCGGTTCCAATGGCATACTTATATATGTTGCGTGACTAAACTAGACACATTTAAAAAATACTTTGTATGTCAAACGAGGGATTAATTCAGCACTATCACATTACAAGCTCTTCGCTTGAGAATAGGCATGTATTTATTGGGCTAGGTAAAGACGATATTCATGTTTTAAAGTCCCTACACGGCTGGGCTAAAAAGAATGCGCCAACTATAGCACGTGAGTTTTATGATCATCAGTTCGACTTTACCCCAACTCGAAGTATTTTTGATGGGTACTCAGTAAGTCATAATCTCCCAATTGAAAAAGTGCGCGAACATCTTGAGGTGACTCAGGCTAACTATTTTATTCAAATCTTTGAAGAAGCAGATAGTGGGGGAGGTTTTGGAACAGATTATTTTGAAAAACGTCTTCATGTTGGGAAAATTCACAATCGAATTAACTTGCCGCCAAAGTGGTACTTAGGTTCGTATACGCTGTATCAAGACATAGCATTCCGACATCTCAGAATGCACCTTATTGGTCAGCCTGGAAAGTTACGTCGTGCTGAACGTGCTTTGTACACAGTGTTTAACCTTGATATTCAAGCCATTGTCGACGGTTTCACCTTAGATTTAATGGAGTCTACTGGATTAAATATTACTAATATCCAGGTTGCAGAATACGAAGATTTAACCGATCATATCGGCTTAATTCGAACGGCATTCTCAGAGGAAATTACTGCCATTGCTACGGCAATGGGAAATGGTGATTTATCGATGCAAATTGTCCCGCTATCGGAGCAAGATACAATTCGTACTGCGTTTCGTCACAATGTTGAGCAGTTGCGCATGGTAATCACTCGTTTACAAGAAACGTCGAACAATTTGCTTTCAGCTTCTAGCTTAACTGAAATGGCAAGTAAGGCTGTCAGCGAGAGTATGGGGTCAGTTGAAAGTGGTAGTAAAAAGCAGCAGGAGATTAGTACCACAGCACAGTCAGCTATGACTGGAATTCTGTCACAAATGGATGAGACGTCTGCACATGTGCAGGAACTTGATGCTCAGAGTAAAGACATCGGTATGATTACCGAAACAATTACGAGCATTGCTTCTCAGACTAACCTACTCGCATTGAATGCAGCTATCGAGGCAGCTCGTGCAGGTGAGGCTGGTCGTGGGTTTGCAGTTGTGGCTGATGAAGTACGTCGATTAGCTGAGAGTTCGAAGAAGTCGACTGACACAATTACGACAATTATTCAAAAAATGCAGAATGAAATTCTTGCAGTAGCAAAGACTATTACTGGAAGTGAAAATGTTAATCAAACTGAAGAAATTGCAGAAGATGGTACACAAGGATTGCAAGTTGCAGTACGAAGTTTGCAAGATCAGCTTACAAGTCTTGAGCAAGTAGCAAAAGAGAACCAGCAGTCGATTACTCAAACTATTGGTTCAATTCAGTCTTCAGAAGAGTCTGCGAGAAATCTTCAAACTTCTGCAAAAGCACTCGGCGAGTTGTCAGCAACCTTCCATCTTTAGTCTTCGGAAGATAAGAGCCGGCGGTAGCCAATAAGGCAGCCGGCTATTATTATAAACGCAACAAGTGACAAGAGGGGAATGCTAATAAAGCCAAACCAAGTAATGTATGGTGTTGTGCAAGAATTAGGTCCAGAAAGTGCACACGTAGTAATAAAGCTTCCTGGGTGAAGTGTGCGGTACTGTGCCATGTAGTAAATAACTGTGTGGTATCCGGCAATTGCCATGCCAATACCAACGAGTGGTGATGCATAGCGTAGGAATGTGCGTTTATCGTTCGACAGGAATGCTATAGGCAGAATAATTGCTAACGGATACAGACAAATGCGTTGATACCAACAAAGTTCGCACGGATTGTACTGTGCGAACTCGCTGAAGTATAAACTAACGAGAAGTCCGATAATTGCTTGTATTGATGCTACACCTAGAAATAACAGGCGTAGTAAAGACTTTCGTTGTTCGTTCATGTAGTGGTGATTATACTCTGCGTAAGTGGATCCATCCTAGTGTGGATACTACCAGAAGAATGGCTGCTCCGGCAAATGAAGCAAGTGCAACATACATGCCAATTTGGCCAAAGAGCCAGAATGAATAGCCATCACCGAGGAGTAATCCACGAAGCGTTTCTCCCTGAAATAGTGTGGCTTTTTGGCTAGCTAAGGTAGTATTTGTTGGATCTACCATGGCGAGAGCGCTGACCTCTGAATATGTTTTTCCGCCAGCAATTTTTGTCAAATGGTGTCCGATATACTCATTTGCGTATGCTTTGGCTTTTACACCGCTATCAACTTGCTGGCCTCCGTACTGTTGAAGGGTTGGATATTCTTCTGCAGTAAATCCTGCGCTGCCTGCTTCAGGAAAGAATATTTTCTGTGAAACAAGTTCATCATGTACCGAATTTGTGGCAAACGTGTAGCCATACCAAGCGAGTGACCCAATAACTAAGAGTACAACTACAAGTATTCCACCAAGGGCAATGAATACTTTTTCAAATGTTTTATTCGGGTGATGTTTTTGCGCCATGCGCCTCCTTTGAATACTTATTGTAATTAATATGATTATAATAGGTACATACAGGTAATACCGTGATGTAAGACACAATTTCAGTGATATGACTCCAATAATAAAAGAACTGGTTACTACCTTTTTTGAGGCTTATCCACTCAAGACCTATAATCGTGATGAAATTATTGCTCGCCCAGGACAATCCTTACCTGGAATCATGTACGTAGAGGAGGGGCGTGCAATTCAGTACGATATTACAAATGATGGTCGTCAAATAGTGCTTAATAGTTTTCGTAAGCCTGCCTTTTTTTCGATGTCTAATGCTCTCCTAGATCTGCCGAATGCGTATTTCTTTGCTGCTGAGACAAAGTTGCGGGTACGTTGCGCGCCGTATGCTGACGTTTTGAGCTTCTTAGAAAAGCATCCAGAAGTGCAATTTGATCTTTTGAAACGCGTATTTCAAGGTACAGAAGGGATATTGCGCCGACTTTCATATGCTCTGGGTGGACGGGCATCGACAGCAATTCAGTTCGAGGTGCTCATAATGGCACGACGGTTTGGTACGAGTGATAAAAATGGTTGTTCAGTAGTTGTGACACATCAGCAATTGGCTGAGCGCACAGGGTTATCGCGCGAAACAGTAAGTCGTGAACTGGAGCTATTACAGCGACGAGGCTTGATTGAGTTGGGATACCGAAGCGTAGTGGTTCCGAATATTCAGCGGTTAGAGGAAACTCTTGATCTAGAGGTTAACTAATTAAAATGACACCTTGGAAAATTCCACCAGTAATAAAGGTGTATGAAGCCCTAGGTGCAATTGATGATAACCGTATTGAGGTGAGGGGAGATTCAGCAAAAGTGTACTCATCAAGTCGAGGCAAGTCTTATGATGTTATATACGATGCTGAAAAGAATGCAATCACATCTAATGACAACGGCTCATTTTTCCAAGGATATTTAGGATACCCAGCAATTACATATCTGCTTAAGGTTGGGGTTTTTGAATATGACGTTAATATTGCTGAATCTTTTGGCGGGTTCGCCTGGAAAGATATAAATGTGAAATTCAAAAATGATTGGGCAAAAACTGAGACATATATTTTTGAACACATTATCAAGCAGGGATGGAATTCTCAGGTCTTAAGGGAAGCTGCACAGGATATTTTGAAACAAATTGAACTCCTAGAATTAAATCGTTTACCTTCGTCACAAAAACCTCCTAAAGCGTACTAAGTGACTTGTGTGTCAAAATATGGTACAACACATATATGGCAATAGCCATGATCACGGAGGATCGAAAATGCTCGTTTTGACACGGAAGAAAGGCCAGTCAATTATGATTGGTCATGAGATTGAAGTCGTCGTATTGGAAGTTCGCGGTGAACAAGTTCGACTTGGTATACGCGCAAAAAAAACGTTTCGGTGCACCGAAAAGAAATTCATGACCTCCTTTTTGCAGGTCAAGAAGAAAGTAAGAACTAATTTCCAGCTTAGGGGAGGAAAATGCACCCCTAAGCACTATCCCAGAGTAGTTACATAGTAACTGTTCTGGGATATTTTTTGTCTATAAATACGTCATACAATTCTGATACAGTAGTAGTATGCGTAAAATACATCGTCAAGAACCACACATTGCTTCGAATCGCTCAACACTTAATTGGCTTCGAGCGGCAGTTTTAGGGGCAAATGATGGTATTATTTCACTTTCAGGCTTGTTGGTTGGAGTTGCTGGTGCAACCGATTCTCGTTCAGCTCTAGTAACTGCAGGTGTGGCCGGGTTAATTGCTGGTGGTTTCTCAATGGCCGCTGGGGAATTTGTTTCGGTAAGTACTCAACGTGATAGTGAACAAGCGTTACTTGATAAAGAACGACAAGAACTTGAGGATGAGCCTGAGGCTGAATTGGCTGAACTTATTAGTCTGTATATGCGTAAAGGTTTGAGTAAGCACACTGCTACAACGGTGGCGACTGAGCTTACAAATCGTGATGCCTATGCCGCGCACGTAGATGTAGAGTTGGGAATTGATCCGGCTGACCTGACAAATCCGTGGCAAGCAGCAATGGCTTCCGTGGTTGCGTTTCTTGCAGGTGCATTAATTCCGTTTGTTGCAATTTTAGTTGTTCCTACAAATATGCGCATTGTGGGTACATTTGTGGCTGTAATTGCTGCATTATTATTTACTGGAGTTACTAGTGCAAAGCTTAGTGGAACTGCTCCAATGCGGGCTTGTGTTCGTGTAGTTCTGGGTGGAATACTTGCAATGGTGGTGACATATGGGGTTGGAGTATTATTCCGTACGAGCGGAGTATAAAAAAGAGCCCGCTGCACGGTTTGGCGTACAGCGGGACGGGACTAGTTGAGGTTCTCGGCATATACCTCAATATTGTGTGGTTTCTCAGGATCGTATGGGATTCCGAGCTTTTCCCACCATGGTACTGAGAGTACGCGAACCTGTGCTTTATTCGAGCACCATATACTTTCGGCCTGAGCTTCAAGTCTTTTTATTTCGACCACAAGCTCTTCATGTCGTGGGCAGCATTTCCATACGGCCCGTTCACCTGAGTACTCACATTTGGATATTGGGCACTCATCCAAAGCAGTTTCTAAAGATAGAAAGCTTTTGAATAACATTCGAACGTTAGGATTTATTTTTGAATCTTCCATTTCTGCGCAGTATCTTAGCACATATCACCAAAAGATTCCAGTCCCCACTCAGCTTTTTCTCAGAAAAGTTGATTAATATAATCATATGAAAAAAGTCTCAATAGCAGTATTTGTTGTTCTCGCACTCTTTGCACTCGTAAAATGGTACCAAAGTTCGAGTACAACACTCGCCATTTCTTCGTACACAGGGCCGTACAAAGATGGTACGTATACCGGAACTTCGTACTCAAATCAGTACGGTAATGTTCAAGTTGCTACTATAGTTTCTGGTGGAAAAATTACCACAATCAATTTCTTGTCTGCACCTTCTGATCGAGCTCACTCTGCAGAATTAAGTGCATATGCAAAACCATACCTACAGCAAGAGGCGATTACTTCACAAAATGCAAATGTGAATATAGTTTCTGGTGCAACCCTTACAAGCGAGAGTTTTCAACAATCACTTCAGTCTGCGCTTAATCAGGCTTTGTAGGCAGGCTTTTCCCAGCTCTCAATAAACCGTCAATATCGAGTTGACCACCGCCAAATGTAAGATTCTTTTCTGCATTCAGGGGCCATTCTTCTTCTGGTCGATCCCAATAAAGCTCTAAACCGTTATTGTCTGGATCACGTAGGTAGAGTGCTTCATGTGTCCCATGATCATTTACACCTTCAAGTGGCCAGCGAGCGTCCATGAGACGCAGGAGGGCATCGCCAAGGGTAGCGCGATCCGGGTAGCGAATTGCAACATGGTACAAACCAGTGCTTGGTACTTTTGGAGGTTCTGCACCTTCAGATTCCCATGTATTAAAGGCGAGGTCGTGGTGGTAGTTTCCTGCCGCCAGAAATAACGCACTCGGCATCCGAGCAATAACATCAAAACCAAGTACGCCGACATAGAAATCATAGATCGGTTGTATTGCAGCAGTTTTAAGATGAACGTGACCAATATCAACTCTTGGGTCGATTGGTCTTGTTGCGCGTTCAATTGGGGTGAGGCGAGAGAATGGTACTTTCATATACGCATCGTAGCAAATATTAGGCAAGATGGGAGATTTTGCTAAAATGAATCTATGAAAAAATTACGGGTAGGTATTCTCTTCGGTGGAAAATCAGCTGAACATGAGGTCTCAATTATGTCTGCTGCCAATGTGCTTGCAGCACTTGATACAACTAAATATGAACCTGTTTTAATAGGAATTGATAAAGCTGGAGGGTGGCATATTCAGCCAGTATTACCATCTGGTCACGTCGAACTGCAATCAGGTAATGAGGTTACTCTTAGGCAAACAGAGTTATATACAAGTGCTGGGAGTATAGGAAATATTGATGTAGTTTTCCCTGTATTACACGGCCCAATGGGTGAAGATGGAACTGTGCAGGGTTTGTTAAAATTGGCCGGAGTACCGTTTGTGGGATCGGATGTACTTGGATCAGCGATTGGTATGGATAAAGATGTTATGAAACGTTTGTTACGTGACGCAGGTATTCCGATAGCTCAATTCATCTGTATTCGTCGGGGAAGTATCCATCCAACGTATAACGAAATTATGAGTTCTCTTCGTGTTCCGTTTTTTGTGAAGCCTGCCAACATGGGATCCTCAGTTGGTGTTCGAAAAGTTACTTCGTCAGAAGAGTTTGAAAGTGCGCTTGAAGAAGCGTTTCGTTTTGATACAAAAATATTGGTTGAGCAGGCCATAATTGGTGATGAAATAGAGTGTGCAGTGCTTGGAAATGATACGCCTAAAGCTTCACTCCCTGGTCAAGTGATACCTACACATGACTTTTACGATTACGAAGCTAAGTATATAGATGAACATGGTGCAGTACTTGAAGTTCCAGCTCAGATGAGTGAATCAGATAGTAAGAAAGTTCAAGAAATTGCAATTCGCACATTTAAGGTTCTTGAGTGCACAGGTATGGCACGAGTAGATATGTTCCATACACCCGATGGCGACCTTATTATTAATGAAGTGAATACTATTCCAGGATTTACCAAAATTAGTATGTACCCTAAATTGTGGGAAGCTTCGGGGATAAGCTATACAGAGCTCATTTCAAACTTGATTGATTTGGCGCAAGAACGCCATTCTATACTCGAAAAATTATCCACATCCTATTAAGTTAAATAAAGACATGCAAAAGATATTTCTTATAGATGCAGATGGGGTAGTGCTAAAAAAGCATGAGTACTTTAGTACAAGATTAGCGCGGGAATTAGAACTTCCAGCAGAAGATGTAACTCGATTTTTCACTGGCGACTTTGTGCGTTGTGTTATGGGACAAGCAGACCTAAAAGAAGTTATAGCTCCGTACGTAATAAAATGGGGATGGTTAAAGTCAGTTGATGACTTGATTGAATTTTGGTTTGAATCTGAAAATATTGTCGAGCATGAAGTTGTTCGTGCAATTGCAGATGCTCGTACGCGAGGTCACTTCTGTTACATGGTGTCTGATCAGGAAAAGTATCGCGCTGAGTTTATTCGTGCGTCAATTGGTCATGCATTCGATGGCTGTTATTTTTCTTGTGACATTGGCTTGAAGAAATCTGACCCAGCCTATTTTACGTATGTACTTACCGATCTTGCGGCAGAAAAAGAACAGGTTAAGTATATGGATGATGACCCAAAAAATGTGGCAGTTGCCACAGAATTTGGTTTGGAGTCACGAGTATTTGCAGGGCTTGAAGATCTAGATTTCCTACAAGACTAAAGGTGTTAGTACTTTCCGCCGTGTATCGACATGTACACCAGGATAGAAGATATATCCTCAGGTGTTGGAAGTCCTTTTGGACCTGAGCTAATTACAGAATAGGCTACTTGGCCATCACGATCCACAACTACGAGAGCTGGTTCACCGTATGGAACTTCTTTATACGTATCAATGTAGACGCCGTACTGCTTAGAAATCACTAAATCGGTATCTGAGAAGATTGGGTAGGAAAGAGTATATTTGTCGTGTAGCTGTTTACTTACTTCACACGTGTCATGACTAATTGCAACAAGTTCAGCATTTAATCCCTTGATAGAACCGTAAAAGTTCTGCCACATATGGAGAGATTTGTGTGCGGTTGGGCAGAATTCACCTCGAATAAAGATAAGTACTACTGGTTTACCACGGTAATCTTCAAGAGTGTGTTGGGTTCCATCCTGACAGTTAAGTGCAAATTGTGGGGCATTTTCACCATTGCGCAACATAATATCCTTAGTTAATTTTGCTTATTCTAACACGTTAATCAGGTATAATACGTGTATGTATTATATAGCGTTTTTGCGAGCAATAAATGTTGGTGGACATACGGTCACAATGGAAACGTTACGTGGCTTATTTTCAGATTTAGGTTTTGAGAATGTTCGCTCGTATATTCAAACTGGAAACGTATTTTTTGAATCTCCAGAACTGGATCGTGAAAAGCTAAGTAAGAAAATTCAGGATCATTTACGAAACAATCTTGGTTATGAAGTTGGCACAATTATATCGACGTTACCTGAATTAGAAGAGATACTCCAAGCTGACCCATTTGCGTCGAAAACACTTCAAGATGATACGAGGCATTGTGTTATATGTACATCTTCAGAAGTTACTGGACTTACATTGCCGTACCTAACCAAAAAGCAAGATGTGGAGGTTATTTGTGTCTTTCCAGGTGCACTATGTGCAGTATTGCACCTTAAAGATGGTAAACCAGGAAATTCAAATACAGTCATAGAAAAAGAGTTTGGAGTTACATGTACTACTCGTTTCTATCATACGTTTATAAAAATTGTAGAAGCAGCAAGGCAAATATCCTAGTCAAAAAATAATGTCTAGATTACACTAATAATATGAAAACACTCGACAGAACATACCATATTGAAGCTGCGCCCGAAATTGTCTGGCAGGCATTAACTGATCCCGCCTGGATTGAAGGATGGGGTGGTGGACCAGCAGTAATGAACTCGTTAGTAGGAACTAAATTCAGCCTTTGGGGAGGTGAAATCTGGGGTACAAATACAGATATTATTGTTAATCGAAAAATAGGACAAGACTGGTACGACGCAGAATTGCCAGAACCTACACTACTCACTTTAACGTTAGATCGTGATGGGCATGCAACAAATGTTGTGCTCCATCAAGAAAATATTCCCGATGATCGCGCCGATGCAATTGGTGAAGGATGGGACACGTATTATATGGGTCCACTCAAAGAATATGTTGAGAACCTGGAAACTGTTTAGTCAGCCAAAAGTTTTTTGAGGTGCTCTCGGAAAGCTGCGCCAACATCTTCACGCTGGAGAGCAAATTCAGCAACTGTTTTTAGATACTCAAGCTTGTCGCCACAATCATGGAAATGAAGTCCGTCGCCACTTACGGCGATAACTTTTTGCTGATGTGCGAGATCGTTAATAGCGTCTGTAACGTAAATCTCTCCCTTTGGGCGAGGTTTTGTTTTTTCTAAAAGCGGGAAGATGTCAGGTGTTAAAACATAGCCAATAAAACTTGCATGGGAAGAAGGTGCATTAGCAAAACCAGGGTGCTCGATTACATCTGTAACTTCCATAATGCCAGGTTCAAGTTCGGCGGCAACTTTTAGGTAGCCATAGCGGTCATAGTCACTTGGAGCACTACGTTCCATTGTGATGAGTGCCGGACAATTGTATTTCTCGTAGGCATCTTTGAGGCGCTGAATTCGACTAGGAGTACCAGCATATAAATCATCACCAGAAACCATAATAAATGGTTCGTTTCCGAGAAGATGCTTTAGCTGAAGTAAGGCATGTCCGGTTCCAAGCTGTTCTTTTTGACGAACATAGGTAAAACTTGCGATATCGGAAACCTGCCGGATAAGTTCCTTTTGAGCTGTTTTTCCAGATTTCTCAAGCAGATTTTCGAGCTCAATATTGTAGTCGAAATAGTCTTCAATTGCTCGTTTGCTATAGCCTGTGATAAGAACAATATCCTTTATCCCCGCTGCTACAGCTTCTTCAACGATGTACTGAATTACCGGTCGGTCAACGATCGGGAGCATTTCTTTCGGAATTGATTTGGTAAATGGCAAAAATCGAGTGCCATAACCAGCGACAGGAATTACGAGTTTCTTGATTTCATTCATGATCTCTTTTTACTTTTTTCCATTGACTGCAGAGTTGTAATTTATCAAGGCGTGGCAGGGTTCGTACATAGTGCTCACGCTTTTGGGCTTCAGAGCGGTTTTTGCATATCTCCTGGTACCCATATGAAACAGGTCTACGCGTTCGAGTATATTTTGCTCCACTTTGTAACCTGTTGTGTGCATGGAGTCGCTTTGCTGGATCTATGCATACTCCAGTATAGAGCGTTCCATCACTACAGTGCAAAATGTATACAGTGTATGGTTTCTGCTCATCTAAAATCATATACGAGAATTTGCTTTTGCCAACCCGGTATAGCGATACGCTCAGTCGGTTTAATGTTAGAAATTTCAAATGTGAGTGATATAACTAGACTTGTATCAAATTTTCCTTCTTGGTAAAGACGATTAATCATTGCTGTTGAGATATAGCAGTATATAAAAGCGTTCTTTGGGAATGAATATTCAAATATATTTTCATGAATATAGTGAATTCGAGAATGACTAATTTTATTGATGATAAACCCGACAGTATATGTGCTACTACTAATTTCAAGAGCTGTAGGATTTTTCCAATAAAATTCTTGACTTAACGCTTGTCCTATTAATCCGTATCCAGCACCTGGCTCTAAATATGTAGTAGTATTTGGTGAAATGTTATACCGTTTTATAATGTCACGAATTATCGGTAGGCACGTTTTTAGATTTGAATTAGTATTTACGACTCGATTCGGCCCTTTACTCAACATAAAATCGACACTGTGCCAGAGGTATAGAGCACAGATAAGAATAAGAATGAAAAATATACCTATTTCCATACAATTAGACTAGCACAGCAAGGTGTGCAGTAGTACAATTGACAAAACGATATATCGGTATATTATAGCGATATATCGTTAAAATACGTTGTATGATAGAATTTACACCTGAAGACTGGACACTTCGGGGTTTGCACGCACTACGTGGAAACCGTGTCCGTACACACCGTGGTGATATTGGTCTCATTATTCTCTGTACATTGAAAGAGAAGCCTATGCATGGGTATGAAATTATTCGTACATTTGAAGAACGAAGCCATGGATTTTGGCGACCTAGTGCAGGTTCTGTTTACCCTACGTTGCAATTACTAGAGGAGCAAGAGTTTGTCGTCTCACAAGAACTCGCTGGAAAAAAGGTGTTTAGTATTACTCAAAAAGGTATTGAGCACTGCAAAGAGCGTGGCGTAGCTCCTTCATGGGAAGGAAAGCAGCGTTCAGCTCTGAATTTTCGAGGTGTTATGGAACCTTTTCAAGGTACAATGAAAGAGATTCGTAAAATTATAGTTGAAGGAAATGAGTCTGATATCGCCAATTTAAAACAGGTACTTTCAGACACAAAAGTGCAGATTGACCAGATATCAAGCAGAATCGGGAAAACTAAATCATGAAAAAACAGAAACCTAAGGTTGGTCCACCACAAGTTCCAAGTATATTTTCAATACTGAAACCGTACAGCAAAATGATTGCGTTACTTGCGACACTTTCAGTCGCAGGAAATGGCTTATCTTTGTGGTTACCAAAAGTTATTTCGCACGCTATTGATGCGTTTGGTCATCGTACCCTTGTATTAAGTGACGTAGCCTGGCAATTTGGTTTGTTGAGTGGAGCTATTTTTATCCTTACATATCTACAAAACATTGTTCAAACCTTTGCTTCTGAACGTGTTGCAAAGGATATGCGTAATGCACTTGCTACTAAGATTTCTCGGCAGTCACATGCGTTTGTGCAAAGTGTGACCGCATCAAAACTACTCACCAATATTACTTCAGACATAGACTCAGTTAAGCTCTTCGTTGCACAGGCAATCTCATCTTTAATCTCTTCGTTATTCCTCATTTTAGGTGCAAGTGTTTTGCTCTTATTGACGAACTGGCGTCTTGCGCTCGTGGTATTGCTGGTAGTACCTATTATTGCGGTGACATTTTTCTTAACCCTTCGCCAGGTTCGGAGTTTATTTTTCAAGAGTAGGGAAGTCATCGATCGTTTAAACCGGGTAATTAACGAAAGTATTCTTGGTGCTGCGCTTATTCGGGTATTAAATTCTCAAAAACCAGAACACAAAAAGTTTGCAGTTGCTAACCAAGAGTCACAAGATTTAGGATTACAAATTGTGCGAATTTTTGCAGGGTTGATTCCAGCAATTTCCTTTACAGCTAACTTGTCGACTCTCGTGATTTTAGCACTTGGAGGTCATTACATTATTAACGGCAGTATGTCACTTGGTGACTTTGCTGCGTTTACTACATATCTTACGATCTTAATATTCCCAATTTTGGTTGTCGGCTTTATGAGTAACGTAATTGCTCAAGCCACTGCGTCCTATGGACGTATTGCTGAGGTATTAAATTCAACAGAGCCAAAAGAAGAGGGAGCCATTACAAG
Organism: uncultured Candidatus Berkelbacteria bacterium; assembly: GCA_903834195.1. Classification (GTDB taxonomy): domain Bacteria; phylum Patescibacteriota; class UBA1384; order CAILIB01; family CAILIB01; genus CAILIB01. The sequence goes on from CAILIB010000033.1 coordinate 26,643, forward strand.
TACCTTAAAAGGTGATGTAGAAGTTAAAGATCTTACAGTGAAATATGGGGATAAGTCTGCATTGAAAGATGTCTCATTCGCAGTAAAAGCAGGTTCAAAGACTGCAATTATTGGCCCAACAGCTGCAGGTAAAACACAGCTTCTGTATGTGCTTACCGGATTACTTCAACCAGCGTCGGGTGAGGTGTTATTTGATGGACATAGTATTGATGAATACGATAAGACATCACTGCATCAACAGGTTGGATTTGTCTTTCAGGACAGTATTGTATTTAACATGAGTTTGCGCGAAAACATTGCCTTCAGCACTGATGTAAGTGATGAAAATATGCAAAAGGCAATTGAAACTGCTGAATTGAGTGATCTCATTTCGAGTCTTCCGGATGGACTTAAAACAGTAATATCTGAGCGTGGAACCAGTCTCTCAGGTGGCCAGAAGCAGCGTCTCATGCTTGCACGTGCATTGGCCTTGAATCCGCGCGTTCTGCTTTTGGATGACTTTACCGCTCGGGTAGATACAGTTACAGAAACAAAGATTCTCAAAAACATCGAGAAAAACTATACAGGGTTAACCTTAATTTCGGTAACGCAGAAAGTGAGTTCAGTTAAAGCGTATGACCAAATCATTCTGCTTATGGAAGGCGAGCTTTTGGCACATGGAACTCACAAAGACTTACTGAAAGATTCGCCAGAGTACGCACAGATTTACACCTCTCAACAAAGTACAAATACATATGAACTACAGCCTCAGTAATACGCAGGATGAGAGTAAGCGAGACGGAGTCCTTGCTGCTCTAAAGAAGCTCTGGCCACTTATGTTGGAAGAGCGCGGAAAGCTTATACTCGCTTTCATCGCCATTCTTATAAACTCAGGGCTCACAATTTTGGCTCCAGTGATGATTGGTCATACTGTAGATACATATATTATTACGCGTGACTTTCACGGTGTGCTTATATATTCAGGGTTACTTCTCCTGGTGTTTCTCGGAGCTGTACTTTCAAGTTTTATTCAAACTCGAATTATGGGTGGGGTTGGTCAGCGCATTCTTTTCAGACTTCGCAATGCTCTGTTTAATAAATTACAAGAGTTACCAGTTGCCTTCTTTAACTCGGTTAAAGCTGGCGATTTAATTTCACGTATTAATAATGATACTGATAAATTAAATCAGTTCTTCTCACGTTCCTTAATGCAGTTTGTCGGAAATATCTTCGTTATCATTGGTGCGGCAATCGCAATGTTAGTAGTTGATACCCGGCTTGGTGCCACTGCACTCATTCCTGCGGTTGTCCTGCTCATTTTTGCACAGCTCACCTCAGCTTGGATAAAGCGCAAGAACTTCCAAAACCTTCAGGCTCTTGGTGGCTTAAGCGCGGAAGTGCAAGAAAGTCTAGATAACTTCCGCGTTATTATTGCTTTTAACAGAAGGGATTACTTCAGAGAGCGTTTTATAGAGGCAAATGAGAAAAACTATAATGCTGCAATAAAAGCTGGTGTTGCCAATAACACCTATGTCCCAGTTTTTGGACTAGCCTCGAACATTGGTCAGTTAATCGTCATTACCTATGGTTTGTACCTGATTACCCAAGGTATGTTTACTTTCGGGTTGCTTATTAGTTACCTCTCATATGTTACTCGGTTTTATGATCCACTCCGTCAGATGGCATCGCTCTGGTCAGATCTTCAGACTGCGCTTGCAGGATGGGATCGTATTGCAGAAATTTTGAGCTTGCATACAGATTTAGAAATTATTCCTGACTCATCGGCTTTGAAAGATGGTGCAGTGGTCTTAGAATTTAAAGATGTCGCGTTTAAGTATCCGGGTGGAAAGAATGTGCTCTCAAATATCAATTTCAAATTAGAAAAGGGTAAGACGTACGCATTAGTTGGTCCTACTGGAGGTGGAAAGACCACAACTGCATCACTTCTAGCACGTCTGTACGACCCATCTGAGGGTGTGGTTTTACTTCATGGTAAGGATATTCGTTCCTATGAAACATCAGAGCGCTCTAAGCGAATTGGCTTTATTCTGCAGGATCCATTTCTGTTTAGTGGAACAGTTCGAGAAAATATTCTCTACGGTAATGATGAGTATGAACATATTACTACTGAACAGTTGGAAGATATTCTTCGCAAGGACGGTCTTGATCCACTCCTTCAGAGATTTGATCAAGGTTTAGATACAGTGGTGTCTGCTACTGGTGATAGCATTAGTTTGGGTCAGAAGCAGCTTATTGCATTTATCCGTGCAGCCTTGCGCCACCCAGATGTGCTGATTCTTGATGAGGCTACCGCAAATATTGATACGGTTACCGAACGATTACTTCAGGATATACTTGAGCAGCTTCCAAAGGAGACAGTGCGAGTTATTATTGCTCACCGTCTCAATACGATTGCAAATGCTGATACGATATTTTTCGTAAACGGTGGCACGGTTACTCACGCCGGATCACTACATGAAGCAGTTGAAATGTTATCTTCAGGAGTTCGAGAGAGCTAAGTTCCATGCGAATAAAATAGTGCGGAAGACAAAGTCTTCCGCACTATTTTTATATTTAGAATATCCTGATCTACTTACTTCTTGTGGTGAACTCGACGTTCATACCCGCGCTGGATACGTGCACTAGCGATTGTAAACCAACTATAGAGAATAGGGGTTGTGAACAGAGAGAGGATACCACTAACAAGTACACCTGCTAGTACAACCGTTGCCAAACTGCGCCAGAATGGACTTAGAATGATTAATGGCATTAGTCCGCCGAGCGCAGTAACCTTGGTCAGGAAGATAGGTCGGAAGCGAATTCCAGACGCTTCAGCGATGGCCTGCTTAAATGGCATTCCGTGCGCGCGTTTTTGATTTGCGAGGTCAATCAGGAATATTCCCACATTAACCGCGATTCCAGACAGGGTAATAATTCCTAGGATTTCAAGGAAGCCAAATTGTCCTCCTACCAATGAAAGGGCAGGGAATACACCGATGAATGAAAGTGGGATTGCGAACAGGATGATGAATGGGTAGGCGAAGGAGCGGAAGAAGAGTGCAAGTACTACATAGAGCATGACACATGCAATACCAAGGGCGATAAAGAGCTTTTGGAAGGATTTTAAGAACTCATTTCCGGAGCCTCGATCATCAAGAGCGTCAGAACGTAGGCCATACTCTTTTAGCTTGTCTGCTGTCCAGAAATCTTTGACGGCCTGTTGTGGTGCTGTTGCATCTTTAAGTGCATCCTTAACCTCAGCTGTTATTGTTACAAAGCGTTGACCGTTCAATCGATTAATCCCAGTGAACCCTTGAGTAAGGCTTACCGTAGCTATATCCTGGACGCGAATCAGCTGACCTTGAGCGGTTGCGCCAACGATAGTTGAGTTAATACTAGCAACATCAGTTGGTTGAGCTGCGTTAATCATGTAGATCTCAACCGGACGGGAACTTCCAGCAACTGTCTGTTCGTACTTAGTAGTCAAATTTTCGCCAACAATTGCATTAAGTGTTTGTGCTACTGCAATAGCTGGTAACCCTGTGCTGGCAAGTTTATCACGATTAATGCTAACGGCGATTTGAGGATTATTCTCGTTAGTAAATCCATCATTAACTCGTGTAATATTAGGGAATTTATTACTATCGCGGAGAATATCTCCTGTTGCAATTGCAGCTTTTCGAAGTGCATCAAGATCGTCGCCGTAGATATTTACCGCAATAGGAGCTGACTGTGGACCAGTAATATTTTGATCAATCGCAGTGACGAAAATACGTTGAGAAGGCTTTGTGAGTGCGTTCAAACTTCCAGAGTTCAAATCCTTTACAAGTTGAGTGCTATTCTCATCTCGATCAGCACGATCAAATAATTGAACAGTAAAACTTACTTCATTGTCACTTTGTAGTGAAACGAAGAAGTTTTTAGTATCCTTTCGGGCTGTAAGAATAGCTTCTGTTTGATTGATAATATCTTGCTTTTGCGTCTTAGCGAGGTTGGCAGGATACTCAACATTTACACCGTAAATTGTATTGTCATCTGTTGATGAAAATTGAACTGGAACAATTTTACCGCTTGCAAAGAGTGCACCCGATACACCAAGAGGAATGATGATTGCGAGGATTATGATTACAATCTGTGCCCACGTGCGATCGAGAATCTTTGTATTGGTACGCACAAACCACTGGCTCACTTTCCATAAGTTTGCGATCTCTTCCTGGTTTGTATGCTTGCGAGATGGCTTGAGCATGATGCGCGCCAAGTAGGTCAAGAATACGAGTGGGACAAAGTAAGACGCAATCAGTGCAGGGATGACGGTAATAGGAATGAACTTGATGATTTGTCCGAAGATACCATCTACAACACCGAATGGGACAAAAACGAGAGTGTTACAGATCACTGCAATAAACGCACCAATTCCAATCGTATTCATTGCTGCAATAACTGCATTGCGGCCGCGTTTACCCATGTCTAATTCATGCTGTACAGCCTCCAAGAGTACAATGGCTGGGTCAACAATTAAGGCGAGTACAAGCACCATTGAGAACAGGGTCAGCGTATTCAGTGTGACACCCTGAACCTTAAGGGCAAAAAATGTAATGAGGAGAGAAAGTGGGATTGCAAGTACAGAAATAATTGCTGCACGCCAGCTTACGAAAAGAAGCATCGAAAGCATGATGAGCCAGATTGCTCCGAGTGCCCAACCAAGTTTTCCGAATGGACTTGTACCAATAGGACTCCCGATTGCTCCCTTTTCAATCTCACTAACTTGCTGACTGATAGAATCTGCAACATTATAGACAGTTTTCAATGTTGCACCCTTCATTTCAGGGGCTGATTGGATTTCAGCAATACGACTTGTGACGTCTTTGTTTGACTTTACAACATCAGCTGTGTCGTTGTACGTGAGCTGATAAAACAGCGCAGGTGCAGTTTCGATACTTGAATCCTTACTCGTTCGCTCTGAATACGTGTCGAGTGCGTATTGGTTATCACTTACAAGTGTTGCAGTGGCAACTTGGCCCAATGTGACAGCACGAGGGGGAGTTACTGAAGAGTCGGCTCCAATAGCAAGGTTATTAATTTCATCAATAGACGTGAAAGGTGCTGCGGTAACAACACTGGTTTGACGACCATCTAACGTAATTGTTCCAGCAGGAATAGTTACATTACTTGCTTGTAGTGCTTGTTGAAGCTGGAGTGGGGTAAGTTTGTACTGGGCAAGCTTAGCAGGGTTCCAGTTAATATTTACACGGTCTTTTACAGGTTGAATAAGTTCAATTTGCTTTACACCGACAACTGTATTGAGTCGTTCTTTTACATAATCACCCTGTGCACGTAAATCGGCAGGTGTAGAACCAGTGGCACCGGTAAGAGCATAGTAAGAAATACTACCACCGAAACTTGGAACGATTACATCAGGTCGATCGGCGTCTGAAGGTAAGATGACACTCTGAACTTTATTACGAACTTCCGACAAGCTCGTGTTAAAGTCACTTGTAGCATCAAAGCTAACTTGAATACTTCCAAAACTATTACTTGCTGTGGATTGTACGTTAGTAACACCTTTTATACCCTGTACGGCAACTTCAATAGGTTTGACAATTTTGTCTTCTACTTCAGTTGGACTTGCTCCGCGGTACAGATCGGTAACAACTGCAATATTGAGCTGTGGTGCTGGAAAACCTTCTGAGCGAAGCGTTGCTAGTGAAAAACCACCGCCTATTAGTACTGCTAGAAATAGTAAAATAACAACTTGAGTATTCTTAAAAAACCAATCTACAAGCTTGGCGCTCCAAACAATTGGTGTAGTGCTGTGCTCAGGAATGTCCAGTCGATCCATGTAGTCAAAATTATTCTTGTAGGGTTACTTTTCTTTTATACAGTATTTTCTCAGCTTCGCGAAGCATTATATATGTTGATGTGCTAATGAAGTGATGTGAGAAAAGTGAGCTTCTGACAGTGGTTGTATAGATAATCGCATTCCTCGTTTAGCTACGAGAATTCCTTCTAAGGTACTATCTTGCTTTATTTCGTCTAAGGTAACCATTCGGGGGAACTTTTCAACAAATCCTATATCTACGCATACCCATGTTGGATTGTCAGGAGATGACTTGGGATCAAAGTATTCACTTTTTGGATCAAATGCAGTTTGATCTGCATGTGGATTGGAGATTACATTTGCAATTCCGACAACACCAGGTGGGGTAGTGCTCGAATGATAATAGAGAGCAATGTCTCCAACTTTCATTGTATCCCGCATAAAATTTCGTGCTTGGTAATTACGAACTCCTGTCCACGGTTCCCTAGTGTCTCTTGCAAGGTCGTCGATAGAGTATGCGTCTGGTTCGCTTTTTAAGAGCCAATAGTTGGGCATTTGTTAATCATTAGTGATTGTAATTCTATAGTAGCAAGACCTTCTAGTAGTGCATATTCAGATAGCTATTTGAATATATTACTTGACTAAATGTAAAGTAAACTTTACAATAATGTCAGATAAACATACAAAATGTTTACATTTATTTACATAGTATACACCCAATGGCGTTAATCTGTGACGTTTGTAAAACTCGACCAGCTACCGCCCGTGTTGCATTCATTGTTGAAGGTCAACAACGTGTTGTAGATGTGTGTCCTGAAGACTTCGTAAAATTACAATCTGGAAATACAGCAGCATTACAGCAACTTGCTGAGCATACTGGTTTTGACTCGTATACAAAGCGTTTAGTGAAGCGCTCGGCAGATGTGGCAGCAGAGTATGGTCAGCGTGAAATTGCTAGTGAGCACATGCTTCTCGCTTTGGTTACGGATTCCTCTTCGCAGCCTGTTTGGGAAGCACTCCATATAAATCCAGATGATATTCGTGGCTTTATTGCAGTAAACACACTGCATGATGTGCGTCATACAGATCATGTTGATCTATCTGAAGATACTAAACATATTATTCGCGACGCTCATGAGGTGGCTGAAGAAAATCAGGAAGCACCTGCCGCGGGTCATATTGTTTTAGCACTATTGCATGATGAAGGAATGGCAGGAACTATCTTGAAACGCTTTGGCGTAACTGAAGAAGGGGTGCGTGAACTTATCGATGATCAGGAGCAAATTGAAGAAAATCCAGGAGTCTCAACACTTGAAAAATATTCTCGTGACTTAACCCGAATGGCTAAACAGGGAAAATTGGACCCAGTTATCGGGCGCGATTCTGAAATCGAAACAGCAATAGAAGTGTTATCCCGTCGAACTAAAAATAATCCAGTTCTAGTAGGTGAGCCAGGTGTAGGTAAAACTGCAATTGTAGAAGGGTTGGCGCAACGAATTCAGGCTGGTGATGTTCCAGCGAGTCTTAAAGGAAAACGACTTCTTGAAGTAAGTTTAAGTAGTATGATTGCTGGCTCACGTTACCGTGGTGAATTTGAGGAGCGAATTGAGGCTGTTTTGAAAGAAATTCGTGCTAATAGTAGTAAGTTACTCGTTTTTATTGATGAGTTACACACTGTAGTTGGTGCGGGTGCAGGTGAGGGTAGTATGGATGCTGCAAATATCATTAAGCCAGCACTAGCTCGTGGTGAGTTACACATGATTGGTGCTACTACATTAAATGAGTATCAGAAACATATTGAGAAAGATTCGGCTTTAGAGCGTCGATTTCAACCCATTACGGTAAATGAACCGTCGCTAGATGATTCGATACAGATTATTTACGGACTACGACCTAAATATGAGGTTCATCATGATGTAAAAATCACTGATGCTGCGGTAAAATCTGCAGTTGAGCTATCTGATAGATATGTAACACATCGATTCTTGCCTGATAAAGCAATTGATCTGATTGATCAAGCGTCATCCCGTGTGCGGATTCAGAATGGTGAAAAAGTTGATTTGGTAGTTACTGAAGTAGATATTGCCCAGGTTCTTGCAAAGCTTACAGGTATTCCTGTAACTGAAGTGACAAAAGAAGAGAAAGTTCGCCTTTTAGGTCTTGAAGATCGTTTGCATGAACGGGTAATTGGCCAAGATGATGCGATTTCTGCAGTCGCAAACGCAATTCGTGTGTCCCGAGCTGGGCTTATTGAAGCACATAGTCCAATTGCAACTATGCTGTTCGTTGGTCCTACGGGGGTTGGTAAAACTGAGTTAGCAAAAGCACTCGCTGCAGATTTATTTGGAAGTGAGAATCTCCTTACACGCATTGATATGTCAGAGTATATGGAACGACATGCAGTGGCCAGATTAATTGGTTCTCCTCCTGGATATGTTGGTTTTGATGACGGAGGTCAGTTAACCGAGGCTGTGCGACGACATCCGTATAGTGTGATTTTGCTCGATGAGATTGAAAAAGCACATCCAGATGTTGCTAATATACTTCTACAAGTTTTCGACGATGGTCGTTTAACTGATGGTAAAGGTAGGGTTGTTGATTTCAGTAATACTGTGATAATTGCAACGAGTAATTTGGGGGGTGAACTTCAGCGACAAGCAAAAATTGGCTTTCAATCTGGAAATGAACACACCGAAGCGTTAAAGCAAGATGTTGTAGAGCAATTGCAAAACCATTTTCGCCCTGAGTTTATTAACCGATTGGATGAGATCATTGCGTTCCATCCTTTGCAGGAAGAACATATTGAAAAGATTGTTACGCTGCAGTTGGAACGACTTCGTGAGCTTGCGTTGACTAAACAGGTAAAACTTACCTGGACCAAAGATGTAGTTGCATATTTGGCACGGGTTGGATTTGATATCCGTTTTGGTGCAAGGGAATTACGTCGAAAGATTAAGCAGGAAATTGAAAATAAACTTGCTAAAGGAATGCTTAGTGAAGAACTAGGCAAGAAGGTTAAAATCCAATTCAAGAATGATCAGTTGGTAATACAATAAAAGAAAGGCCCCGAGCGGGGCCTTTCTTTGTTTCAAAAGTAAAACGTACGTACTTACTGCTTGAGGACTTCCAGGCTTTGAATAGACCTTTTAAGCTTACGTTTTTGAAAGATGTGTTCTACTGGAATAATGCTAAGAAAAGCTGAAGATATGAGATAGATGAATACATCTTCCCCGGGACCAGTTTTAGGTAGCTTATTTTGTGATGTTTTTGCTACGGGTTTACTTTGAGTTGAAGGAAGCGCTACAGGTACGTATGATGCTGGGGTAGGGAACGGAGTGACTCCTGGGGTAGGCAGAATTACGTTTTGTGCAACTAATGGAATTGGAAGTTGTACTGTTTCACTGGCAATCCGACGATCTTCAATATTCTTCCACCAGGTATGAACTGGGTTTTGGAAAATAGAGAGAATAAGTACAATCACCAAAAAAGTGCCTACTACAGTGTATGCAAGTAAATCTGGGTAGAGAACTTCTTCAGGTTCTGGTGTTGGAATTGTTTCGAAAGCCATAGGCTATGAATAATCGCAATCACTCGAGATGTCAAGGTGTGGGCGAATTGCGTTTGATATTGTATGCTACGTACACAATGACAATACTTCGCAAAGGGATATTAATTGGATTAGGTTTTATACTTGTCGGATCGGCAGGGTTAGTATCGTATAATAAATGGCAAAAAAATAAGCATGTCAGCCTTGTTTCAATTGGTTCACAAACGTATCCAATAGTAGTTCTCGGAGATAGTTTAGCTGCTGGCGTTGGCTCTAGTAGTACTGGTACTAATTTTGCTGGTCAAATACTTGATAAAATTCGTACTAAGCAATCTGGTGCCACAATGTACAACCTTGGACTGAGTGGAGCACGGATTGGGGATGTGCGGGATGGTCAGGTTGACCAAGTAGCGGCTTTGAAACCTCAAATCATTTTTCTCATAATTGGTACAAATGATGTAATTCATTCAACAGGAGAGAATAGTTTTAGTTCTGATTACGACTCGGTAATTCAGACGCTTTCCAAACAAGGCGTGCCTATAGTGGTATGTAATATTCCTGATTTCTCATTAACTCCAATAATCCCTAGTTCACTTCAGCACCTGGCGGATCACCAAACCGGAGTATTTAATGGTATTATTGATGATGTAATAAAAAATAACAGCTTGGTGAGAGAGTTTGATTTCTACACACTTTCCAAAACATTACTAACTAATTCAGTACTAATTTCTGCTGATGGGTTTCATCCGAATGATGCTGGATATGCGCAATTGGCAAATAGTGTCTGGGATTACATTCAATAATGTATGCTGAACACCTCAAATTCAAATAGACCAACATTGGCACACCGTATTCATACACGCTTTAAAGCGTATGCGCCGAAAGATGCTTCGTTATTTGTTGAATATCCAAAGCCGACTTCAGAAGACAGAGTACTCTTTTTTGCGCCACATCCTGATGATGAGGCTTTAGCGGCTGGTGGGTATCTCCATCAGGCGGTGAAGATGGGGGCATTGTGTACTGTGGTATTAGTTACTGATGGTAATCGACGCGGTCTTAAAGAGATTCGTTCCCGTGAATTTAACGCTGTGCTTGCTGCTCTTGGAATTCCTACTGAAAATGCAGTTTGTCTTGAGTATGTGAATGGAAATTTACATTTGGAAAATGTAAATGAATTGCAGAAACGGTTCCAAGATATTGTTGATTTTGCAAAACCTACAGTAGTTATTGCTCCACATCTTTCTGACCTGCATCGAGAGCATAAAGTAATTTCTGAAGTAGTTCGAGAGATTCATGAATTGAAACCAAGCTTTGATTTGCTTCAGTATTTGATTCATTACCCACCACATTATCCATGGCCACGCCGATTAGCGCCGACGGCTCCATTGCTTCCACCAGTAAATCTAAGTTTAAATACTTCTGAATGGGTGTTATTTCCCTTAACTCCTGATGAAGTGTCTCATAAACAATCTGTAGTTGAGTTATATCCGTCACAGCTCAAGACTCCGATTCTTAAGAGTCTAATGTACTCACTGGTTCGTTCGAATGAGTTATTTCGTATTTTGCCCAAAAAATAATATTCTGATATGCGCATTGCTGTAATTACTGAGCCATATTTGCCAAATATTTCAGGAGTTGTTGTCTTTGCTCGTCAGTTAGCAGTAGGCCTAAAAGAAGCGGGGCATGACGTAATAATTCTTTCAGCAAGTCCAACACGTAAACCATATGTTGAAACAATTGAAGGTATTACTGTATACCGAATTCGTTCAATTCCTAATCCTTGGCGGCGTAAATTTCGGCTTGTAGTTCGGCAAGAGAGAACTGTAAATCGTATTTTGCAGTCGTTCAATCCTGACGTAATCCATGTGCAGGACCCAGGTGGATCGGGTGCTGCCTCATTAAAGTATGCAAAAAAGAATGGTATCCCTTCAATTGGGACGTATCATTTTACCTTGCAATTTGTGACTCACTACTTCCCGTTTAGTAGAATGCTTTCAAACAACTGGAAGCCTCTTATTCGAATGTACTGTAATAACTTTTATAATGAATGCACAGTTATTACGTGTCCCACCGAAACAGTTCGTCAAGATTTACTAGAACAGGGGTTAATTCCTCAGGTGAAAGTGATCTCAAATGGAATTGAAACGTCTTCACCACTTTCAATACAGCAGCGTACAGCTTGGGGAGATGGGCCAGTTAAACTCTTGTTTGTTGGTCGAATAGATGAGGATAAAAATATTCCAATGTTATTGCGTGCATTTCCACTCATTTTAGCGAAGCGGAATGTCAAATTAACTATAGTTGGACAGGGGAATAAGTTAGCGGCGTATGAGAAGTGGGTTTCGAAGCATGGTCTCGATGAATACATTCATTTTACAGGTGCATTAACACCTCGGGGTGATGAAATAGTTTCTGAGTATGCACAGGCACACGTATTCGTTATGCCATCACTCATTGAAACTCAAAGTATTGTGACAATGGAAGCAATGGTTGCTGCGATGCCTATTGTGGCTGCGCGAGCTGGTGCATTGCCTGAGTTAATTAAAAATGGGGTGAATGGCATGCTTGTATGGCCGGTAACAGCACGTGCTTTTGCAGACAGTGTGGTGCGAATGTTAAAGGATGAAACTGCTGCAAATGCAATGGGACAGGTTGCGCGGGAGAGTGTACAGGAACATTCTTTGGAGAAAACTATTGAGAGATTTGTTGATCTATACCGAGAAGTTCAAAAAAAATAATATAATTAATATTATTTTAATAAATTATTACTATGATCTACGTAATAGTAATACACATCTGAATGCGCTTGCTTGTTGTTGATGATGACACTACCATTACCTCTGCTCTACAAAACCTGCTAAAGCGGACGTATTCTGTTGATACGTCATTTACAGCTACTGATGCACTCTATCGTATACAAATAAATTCATACGATGCAATTGTCTTAGATATGAATTTACCTGATATGTCAGGTACTGAAGTATGTCATGCCTTGCGCAGTCAGGGTATTTCTATTCCAATTTTGATGCTTACAGGACTCGGAGAAATTGACCATAAAGTTCTTGCATTAGACTCTGGAGCTGATGATTATCTTACAAAGCCGTTTAGCTCAGAGGAGTTGGAGGCTCGACTACGCGCACTTATGCGTCGTCCATCAGAAGTAGTATCAAACGTTCTTGTTTTAGAAGATTTACAACTCGATACGGTTCATAGAACAGTGTATCGAGCTGGGAATCTTTTAACATTGCGAAAGAAAGAATTTGAGCTGTTAGAATATTTGCTTCGAAACAAAAATAGGGCGGTTACACGTACGATGATTCTTGAGCATGTCTGGGACGATTCAGCAGATCCGTACTCAAATACCGTAGACGTTCACATTAAGTACATCCGAGATCGCGTAGATAAGGGGTATATACATAAATTAATTCACACGGTGAGCGGAGTGGGCTACATGGCGGGTGTACGCTCGCGTTCACGCGACTGAAAGGGGGTGGTATACTATGAACGAAATGTTAACTTCAGTGTTGACGAGTGAGGAGATGCGCTCAAGCGAATCTCTACAAACGTTGGCAGCACAACTTGAAAAGCAGGCATATCAGCCTTGGCTGAATGTAGACTAAGTTGGTAAGGGTGGGCGACACAACAATATAAGTGTCGCCCATCTTCTAAAAAACGCTTACGAAATGAAACATCTAGATGGCACGAAGTATCGAGAGTATTTAAAAAGTAGAGAAGTTGCCTTGTCTTTTATTACTATTAGTACTTTTGTACTTAGTGCCATAGTAATGATTGTGTATTATGCATTCCATCTTGCAGGTGGTCAGCCTGGTACTGGTGTGGGTTATTTTGGCATTACAGTAATATTTCTCTTTTTTGCACTACTTCTATGGCTTAAAAAAACGCGGATCAGTGTTTTTTGTGGCGTATTCTCTTGTGGCAATATTTTCACTTATCATGGTGTGGCTTGTTGCAAGTTCAGGTTTTGATGTCCCACAAGGGTTATTAGTATCAGCACTTGTTATTTGTTTGATCAATATTTTACTACCAAGTAAACAGGGTGGGTTCTGGTCACTTTTCATTATTGGAATATACGGGCTGATTGCTGCATTACAGTTAGATGGCGTAATTAACCCTCGTCGCGATTGGCAGACTACCCTCCAATTTGGGGATGCTATTACATATGCAGGTACGCTTGCGCTTATTATTGCGGTCGCTTGGTTATTCAATCGTGAAATTGAAGTCGCCTTTCGTCGAGCTCTAAAATCAGAGTCTGACCTCAAAGAAGAACGTGATCAGTTGGAAGTACGTGTTGAAGAGCGCACTGCTCAATTAAAGCGCGTGCAATTTGAGCAAGTATTACAAGTGCATCGGTTTGCTGATGTGGGTAGACATACTAGTGGTCTATTGCACGATATGGTAAACCCGCTAACTGGGCTCATGTTGCACGTTGAAGAGTTGTATGCGAAGAGTAAAGACGCAAAAGGTCCTGAGTTACATGCTGTTTCTGAATCAGCAAAAGAAGCCTTAGAAGCATCGCATAAGTTAGAGCAGTTTCTGACTGCGGCACGAAAACAAATTCGACAAGAAGAAGTTTCTTCGGATTTTTTTCCTGCAATAGAAATTCAACATGTTATTGCAAGTCTTTCGTATCGATTACGCTTTCTAAAAGTTTCTGTGGAGTGTGATGTCGATAGTAAGCTGATGTTACATGGTAGCGCAGTTAAGTTTTACAAAGTACTCCAAAATCTTCTCAGTAATGCGATTGATTCGTATGAAGATATTGTAAACGATAAAGATAAGAAGCCCATTCTTGTACGATTTAAGAAAAGCGGTTCAATGTTTGTGTTAGAAATTAAGGATTTTGGTGGAGGAATAGATCAAAAAGACTTGGAAAAGATTTTTCAACCCTTTTATACAACTAAAACAGATGACAAGGGGACTGGAATTGGCTTAACAATAGTGCGCGATATTATTCAGCGGGACATGAAAGGGGAAATTGATATTAGCTCCATTTTGGATAAAGGGACTACTGTCACCATTAAGCTCCCGATTAATGTCTTTCTTAAAAATAGATAGTGAAACGTATTGAGCAGGTTCGAAAGCAGATTATAAAACAAATAGTTGCGCTACAGCGTGAGAATGGTTCATTTGCAAGTGTGTCGACACAGGTGGGGGACTTTAGCGATGCAGTAGTACGAAATAGTCCCTTTATTTCTTATTTGACACTTCAATTAATTGGCTCTCATTTGCCTAGTTCCCGTCGCCGCCGTGCATGTGAGTATATTCGACAACAGCGGACTAACTTGGGGTGCTATGGATATTGGGAAATTGGATCAATTGAATCAAATACTGAACCATATCCTGATGACCTTGACGATACTGCGTCGGCATTAACCGCTTTAATTGAGTGTGGAGCAACGCTTACCGGTGAGGAGATTGGTGACTTTGTGTGTGCACTAACACATGTTGAATCAGTTGTTGGAGGTCCTTACCGCACCTGGTTGGTACCTCGAAATTCTGCATCGGAGTGGCTTGATGTAGATCCTGTTGTAAATGCGAATATTGCATTCTGTTTAGGGAGGCTTGACTCTAGCTTGCCTAATTTGACTACGTATCTTTCAGATATGCTTTCGAATAATACGTATTCTTCACCGTATTACACCACTCAACTTGCTTCACTCTTTTTTCTCTCACGTGTTGCTCAGCTTCCAAAAGATATAATAGGGGTTGTAAAAAATTGTAATTCAAACACAGTTCTAGCCCATGCTCTCCAGATGTCTATTCTGTTGCAATCGGGGGAAGCTGGGGGTTTGCAGGGTCATGTTTTAGCATTGTGCAAAGCCGATATAGGAAATCCAGAGTCATTTATAGTAGAAAGTGAGGTGTATACAGCTGGCTCAAAAGCACTTACGCTTGCGTTTGTTCACTATGCGCTCGGGTTATATGTACAACGTTTTCAAACCAATACAGTACATACTTTTACTTCAGAAAATGGAGTAGTTGTTGAAATTCACACAGAACTAGAACGGATATTTACGTCGTGGCCAGTTGAATTTCATGACCTAGCACTTAAAATGGTAGGAACATTTCTCGCATCACCTGATGGTATTCGAATTGCGAATACTCCTAATCAATTTATCAAGCACCTTATTCGCAAGAATGAACTTCCATCAGGGTTAGACATACATTTGGGAGTTGCAACTGTTATAGGTTGGATGAGTTATACACTCCTTGATGATTTGTACGATGGAGATCAAAAGACTTTGGATACGCTTCCGTTAATAGTCTCGTTACAGCGAGAATTGACTCGTATGTACCGTGAGATCCTCCCTGATACTGATCTTGCGCAGTATTATAGTGAGGTAATGTTGCGAATTGATGCTGCTCAAGGGTGGGAATTAAGAGAAGCGCGCATACGTAAGGGTACCTATATTCTGCCAAACTGGGGTACGCTTCAGGGGCTCTCAGATCGTTCATTTGGTCACGCATTAGGACCAATTGCAGTGTTGTTTGCACTTGGATACGACAGAGCAAGTGAAGAAGTTAAAAAGCTTGAACAATATTTCACCTCATACCTTATTGCACGTCAGTTGAATGATGATATGCATGATTGGCAAGAAGATTTAGATCATGGAATTCTTACCGCGGTGAACACTGAGGTACTAAAAAGGTCGGCCCAAAGTAAGCGACAAAATGAAGAAATATTTTGGGTTGAAGTTGCCCCAAAATATGCACGGCGAATTCTGCGCGAGGTTCGCACTGCTAAATTGATGTATACCGATTTGAAAATATTTACAGGAACGTTTGATACAACTGAATTGGACCGTCTCTCAAATGCGGCTCAACTATGCTTGAGGGAACGTTCTAAGACCCTTGCATTCATTCAAGCAGTTGTTAAAAAGTAGCTGATTGAAGTTTATCGAGTTCTTGAATAAGAAAATCACCGTGATTTTCAGGTTTAACATTAATATATGCAGCAGCAATAGTTCCTTTTGCATCTATGATGAATGTACTGCGTTCGATTCCCATGTATTTCTTCCCATACATACTTTTTTCAACCCACACACCAAAAAGTTCAGCAATTTGATGTTCACTATCTACGAGTAGTGTAAATGGAAGTTGGTGGTTAGTTTTAAATTTAAGATGTGACTTTTCTGAATCTGGACTTATTCCATATATGGTCACAGTACGTTTGGAAAACGCTTCAGTATTGTCTCGGATTGAACAAGCTTGTGCGGTGCATCCGGATGTTTCATCTTTAGGGTAAAAATAAAGAATCGTCCAAGCATCGTGAAATGAGCTGCTTGAAATACTTTCACCAACTTCATTTTTGGCAGTAAATTCTGGAACTGGTTGACCTTGAGTAATCATAAAAAGTGTTACAAATTCTTGGTTGAGTATACCAGAGTCTTATTAATTACGTATCTATTGCTTTCCAAATGGGAAGGGGTATTCTTGTGCTAGAGGCATCTCATGAAAGGAGGTGGATATGCAGTGACAAAGACAATGGCGACTGTTTTCGGAGTAGTATTTCTTTTGGTAGGAATTCTTGGGTTTATCCCAGGAGTTACCAATGACAGTATGTTATTTGGGTTATTCCACGTTAATGTAGCACATAATGTAGTCCACCTTCTTAGTGGTGCAATTGCACTATGGGCAGGTATGCAGAGTGCAGCATACTCAAAAACCTATTTCCAGGTATTTGGTGTAATTTATGCACTTGTAGCAATTCTTGGTTTCGTTGTTGCAGATGGTGACGTTCTCGGATTCATCTCAAACAACACGGCTGATACATGGCTTCACGTTGTGATAGCTGTAATTGCACTTTACTTCGGTTTTGCAAGTATGAAGACTGATTCAGTAAAAGCAGCGTAACTTCTGCTCTCCAACAAAAAAGCGCCGCATGAGCGGGCTTTTTTGTTGGAGTACTTAAAATCTATTTGTTTTCTGGAGTCATTTCATGGAGTTCTGTGGTGGCAAGTTCTATGAAGTGTCGATCTTCACTTATTACAGTTGTAATAGAACAGTTGGTTGCCCAAATTAGTTTCTTAGGAGTGTTCTGAACAATATGCGCATCTAGTGCCCAAATGAGTCCTGCATGGGTTGCGAGCGCAACTGTTTGGCCAGGATGGCTTTCATGTAGCTCATGAAGAAGGTTTCGTAAACGATGTTGAACATCTTCAAGTGGCTCGGCATTTGGAACACGAAAGTCGCCATTATATGCGCTAGTAGGGAAATGATACCCAGTATGAGTAAGATGGATCTCACTCGCTAACTTACCTTCCCAATCACCAAGATGGCGTTCCTTTAACTCGTTACGAATAATTATTCGTAAGCCGTGCGCAGTAGCAGTTGGGGTGATTGTGTTTATACAGCGTGATAGTGGTGAAGAATAAATGACATCAATTTCTTCATCCTTAAGGTATCTTGTAAGGGTTTCAATTTGTTCAGCGGATTGTTCAGCGAGCGGTACTTCGCTATCTCCGGCATATCTGTGTTCGTTGTTCCATTGAGTCTGTGCGTGACGAACAAAAATAAAACGTGTTGTAGGGAGGTGGTGAGACATGACATTATAGTACCATCTAAACATCCTATTCCCTTAAATATGTACACTCCTCCGGCAGAAATATTGGAGAAATACGCCAATGTATTGATTAACTTTGCTTTAAACAGTGGTGAAGGTATCAAGCCCGGTGAAACTGCGTACATTCGTGTGCCTGAATGTGCAAAAGCGATGTATGTTCCATTACGTAATGCAGTTGTGAAAGCAGGGGGGTATACGATTATGCAATTTACTCCAGATGGAGTTGATCCCGAGTCGTTATTTGAACTTTCTAGTGATGAACAGTTGACTCATTTCCATCAACCGTACTACAAAGGGCTTATTGATAGTATTGATCATGCAGTTACAGTTATTGCCGAAGCTGATAAATATGAGTATGCCAATATTTCTCCTGAGAAAATCATGTTGCGTTCTAAGTCGATGCAGCCGTTTATGAAGTATCGCGAAGAAAAGGAATCAGCTGGTAAATTTACCTGGACACTAGGTTTATTTGGCACTCCAGCAATGGCTGCTGAAGTTGATATGACAGAAGAGGAGTATTGGCAGGAAATTATAAACGCGTGCTTTCTTGATGAAGCTGATCCAGTCGCTAAATGGAAAGACGTTCAGCGTGAACTAGAGCGTGTTCGAGCAGAACTTAACGCACTCAAAATTGATCACGTTCACGTTGTTGGTGATGGTATAGATCTTACTGTGGGCATTGGTGAAAATAGGCAATGGCTTGGTGGGTCAGGTCGAAATATCCCTAGTTTTGAACTATTTGTTTCACCTGATTGGCGACGGACTGAAGGTGTGATTTCTTTTAATCAACCGCTGTATCAGTACGGAAATCGAATGAGTGGAATTACGCTCACGTTTAAAAATGGTGAAATAGTTGAAGCGACTGCGCTAGAAAATGAAGGCATGCTAAAAGAACTTGTTGGACAAGTTAATGCAAATAAAATTGGTGAATTTTCTCTAACAGATGGCCGCATGTCACGTATTACTCGAGTCATGGCTGAAACGTTATATGACGAGAATATTGGTGGCCCATTCGGGAATACTCACATCGCTGTGGGTAATGCGTACAAGGATAGTTTCCCAGGTGATATTGCTGCTGTTACAGATCAACAATGGAACGACATGGGATATAACGAATCAATTGTGCACACAGATATAATCAGTACAGCTGATCGAACTGTTACGGCAACATTGCCAGATGGTACTGAAAAAATAATTTACCAGTCAGGTAAATTTACGCTTTAGCTTTGTGATTACGCAGTGCCCGGATTCCTGATGGAAGAATTGATACCACAAGAATCAGCGCTGTAATAGGGAGAATGTAGTTATCGATGTTTGGAACTGCTTTACCAAGAATAAAGCCAAGAATCATGACCCCAGAGGTCCACAGAATTCCACCACAAACGTTGTAGATCATGAAGGTTCGGTAGTTCATCTCACTTATCCCAGCAAGAATTGGTGCGAACGTTCGAGCGAAAGGAACGAAACGTGCAATGACCAAAGTCTGAGCACCGTTCTTTTCGTAGAAATCATGAGCTTTGTGAAGGTGTTCTTTATTAAAGAAATGGCTATCTTTTCGGTTGAAAAGAGCAGGTCCAATCTTTTTACCGAATGCGTATCCAACTTGATTACCAATAATTGTTGCAATACCGGTGATCAGACAGAGAAATAGCAGGTTGAAGTGTCCTTCAGAGGCGAGTAGTCCTAATGGAAAGAGGAGGCTGTCTCCAGGTAGTACGAAACCAATTAATAGACCTGATTCAGCAAATATAGTAACGAATACTGCAATGTACGCGAGTGCTGGTCCAAGTCCAATAATGTATGTTTCGAAAAATCCCATGAATTTAGAGTATCAGATGGTTATCTATATGGCTACGGATGATACTTTCTACTTCAGCAAGATTACTTACGCGCATTAACCTACTGCGTAATTCTTTAGCGCCATCAAATGAGCGAGTGTAATCGAGAAGGTGTTTACGCATTCGAACGAAGTTCTTTTCACCGGCTGTCTTTGCAAAATACGTTGCGTGTTCTAGTGCAACTTCGAGGCGTTCTTTTTCGGTAGGAGTATGATCAGTGAAAATCCAAGGATTTCCAAATGCAGCCCTACCAATCAATACCCCGTCTACGCCATAGGTTGTGCAGTGTTCTAGGGCATCCTCTTTATTTTTTACATCACCATTTCCGAGTACGCTTGTACCTGTGCTGTGTATAATTTTTGCTGCACGAGAAATCGCGTCCCAATCTGCAAAACCTGTGTAAAGCTGCTTTAGGGTTCGGCCATGAAGTGTGATGTTGGCAGGAGTTTCTTCTAAAAGGTGTTGTACCCAATCCTCAACCGTCACACTGTCATAGCCAATTCGGGTTTTAACCGAAACAGGTAGTAGTTGGCGTGAAGTTATTCCTAAAGCGTTCCTTCTAGCTTCAATTAATGGGATAAGATTTTCTGGTACTCCAAGCTGTTGAAGACTTGATCCTTCTGCCCAGGCTTTATTACCAGCTTTGGTTTTGCGAATAATTTCCGTTGCACGTTCTGGATCTAGAATAAGTGAAGCGCCGGCACCTCGTTGGGCAACGCTTTTAGCAGGACAGCCCATATTAATATCAATCCCGTTAAAACCTAGAGCAGACACTACAGCTGATGCAATAAAGAAGGCGTCTGGGTCTGCGCCAAAAATTTGGCCTAATACGGGTCGTTCTTCTTCGCAATAAAGGAAATCTTCTAATAGTCGTTCTGCACCGGCCCTGATCCCTTCAGCGGCAGTAAACTCAGTGAATGTTATACTTGGATGGCCGTATCGTGCTGTGAGAGCTCGGAAAGTAGCATCTGTTACCCCATCCATTGGTGCAAGACCAATAATGGGATACGAAAGTGTATCCCAAAATCCACGGGTCATTTTTTCGATTTGCTGGTACACTTGTAGTAGTAAGGATTAGTAATAGTTCCCAATGGCATCTACTCAAACACCACCACCTGCAGATTTCACTGAGTTCGAGAATCCTAACTCTGCAAGTGTTGATCGTTTAGTGCAATCTCTTGATCGCGCCTACCATCGGCCTGGCTTATTAGTGTGGAGAAGTTTCTTGTCAGGAATATTCTATGCACTAGGTGTGACTATCGGGTTCACTATAGTTATTACCATTAGTGCGTTTATCCTGCAATCTTTAGGCGGTATTAGTTTCTTCCAGCCATTTATAAATCGTCTAGATGATATGATTACAAATCGTTTGCAGACAACTGCAGTGAATACCCAGCAACAGCAAATTGATCAGTTACTGCAAAAGTATTCGTCACCAACACCGACAGTATCACCAAAATAGTATATGAAAAAAACAGCACTTATTTTGTTTGGGGCAACCGGAGATCTTTCTCGAGAAAAGTTATTTCCTGCACTGTTTCAGTTATGGCAGCGGGGTAAATTAGAGGAAAATCTCCATATTTTTGCTATTGGACGAAGAGAATATTCAGACGCAGATTTTTATGCTCATATAAGTGCAGGAGAACGTCAGTACGATGCTGAATTTTTAGCGTTAGTACAGTACATGCATATGGACTTTTTGAGTTCAGACGCCTATAGCATTCTTGCTGCACATCTCGAAGAATATGATAATAGAGCATTCTACTTAGCTGTTCCACCGGATTCCTACGAGGTAATAGTGCAGCACATTTCATCTTCTGGAGCGTATCGTGAACATGAGTATGGGTGGAGTCGTATTGTTATAGAAAAACCATTTGGAACAAACGAGTCATCAGCGCACGAGTTGAATAATCTAGTCTGTTCTTTATTTAATGAAGAGAACACATACCGTATTGATCACTATTTGGGTAAAGAAACAGTAGAGAATATTTTAGCGTTTCGCTTTTCTAACCCGCTCTTTGAATCTGTTTGGTCTGCGGATCACATTGATCATATTCAAATTACGGCGGCTGAAAAACACGGACTTCAAGGTCGGACAGCTTTTTATTCTAAAGTTGGGGCAACAAAAGACATTATCCAGAATCACTTGATGCAGTTAGTTACGTTACTAACGATGGATGAACCTGCTGAATTAAGTTTTGATGGACTTGCAGAGGCTAAAATGGCTATACTGCGAAGCCTTCATGCAGATAGTGCCCAAAGTGTTTTTGGTCAGTATGACGCCGATCAAGTGCAGGATGAGTTAGGGAATGCTGAAACGTATGTCATGACTACATTTGAGATTGATTCGCCACGTTGGTCTGGTGTCCCTATCTATGTACGTACAGGTAAATGTTTAGCAGAACGTGTTACGGAAGTTTCTGTGTATTTTAAGCAGGATCAGCATGCCTTATTTAATTTGAAAGAGGATGTTGGAGGTGGAAACGTTGTAACCTTCCGAATTCAGCCTAATGAAGGCATATTTGTTCGTTTTGCAGTAAAGACACCAAATAAGCATCGTGAAATTCGTTCTGCACAGATGGTGTATTGTTACGGGGGGCCAGGTTCAGAAAGACTCGTAGACGCATACGAGAACCTTTTTGAAGCTGTTTTTCAAGGTCATCACAGTATTGCATTACGCAGTGATATCATTGAAGAAAGTTGGCGAATTGTTGATGAACTTCTTAAAGATCGAGATTCAATTCCACTTGAAACGTATGCAAGCGGAAGTTGGGGGCCTGAAGCTGCTGATGCAGTATTACGAGCTGGTGGTCGTAGGTGGCAAGTTGAAGATCAGAATGTTTGTAACGGCGTAACAATAATTTAGACACGTTTCATATAAAATGGCTAAGACGCTCGCCGAGCTACACTTCGAAAAGATACGTGGACATGCACTTCGTCATAAAAAACGGGCGGAGAAGGCTTTTAATGAAACACATCGTCATGCGAACGCTCTTTTTCGCAAACATAAAGTTGTTCTTGGAAAGATTCGACACCATACAATTCGTAGCGCTGCGCTCGCTGGTGTTTCTGTAGGAATTCTAGCGGCACCTGCAATCGCAACTTCGGGACCTCAGATTGCATTTGCCTCTCCTCTAAATCATATCTCTCTCGCAAGACTTGTAGTTCAGGATCGGCAAGATCAGCTCGGTATTCAAAAAATTCCAAGCACAGATCAGTATGGTCCATCTGCAAAATTGGCAAGTTTAGCTGGTCTTGTACCAGCTAAAATCAAGGAAATTGCACCTGAGTATCAAGATAATCTAACTGATGCCCAGGCTGCGCAGTTCTCTCAAGTTATTCAAGAAGTGTATAACGTGAAAGTTACAAACCAACTAGATGGGGTAAGACTCTATCGTAATCAAGGAATTATAGCGGGTGAGCAACATTTACCACTGTATCCTGGTCAACCTCTAAGCGAGCATGTTTCTGATCCGACAAGAAATCTCACAGGTATGGTTCCTGGACTTCCTGCGTATGGGTATTTTGCAAACAATAGACAGAGTGTTACTCAGTTAGACATAAGTCGTGAGGAATACTACATGGCTTTGCAAACATTTCTGACACCGGGTTGGTCTCAGGATTACGAACATCTGTATTCTTGGTTCAAATATCGAGAAATGTTCATCATAAATCCTGAAACTGGTGATGCGGTAAAGGTTGATATTGGTGACTCAGGTCCTGGATTATCCACACATCGACAGTTTGGTGGTTCAAATGAGGTTATTATGGGGCTTGGCCTTGGGGCAGTTCGAACAGGTCATGTCTATGTATTCTTTGTAGATCCTTCAGACAAAACTCCGCTTGGCCCTCTTGGACAACGTTAACGTACACATATGCATGTATTCTACGATCACCTCACCGATTTAAACGAAGTTCAAACTATTCTTAGTTCACAGCTACAGCCTGAACAAGTTGATGAAATATTGGCACTTCTAGATGAAGCCTTACATCATCATGTGTTTCAGGTCGTACTTGATGCAATTCCATTACAAACCCATGATCAATTTATTAAGCAGTTTGCTGCCGATCCATCGTCAGTTGATCATCTGACGTTCATTCGGCAATATGCGCCAGATATAGAAGATCAGATTAGGATTGTTTCACAAAGAGAGAATCAACGGTTTATTGATGCAATTCATGCCTAGGCTTGTGTTAAACTAAATGTATGTTAAAGAAGAAATTACGCGTTACTGAACCATATACGTACAAGGTCATGATGGACTGGTGGGTAATTCTTCCAGTTAGCTTGTTGTTAATTCTGATGGTCGCAATTATTCCAATGCTGACAATTCTGGATATTACCCATGTTGAGCAATTGGTTGTAGGACTAATTGTGTCATTTACCATTCTCTATATTGTTGATACTGCATTTTTCACCTACTATCTCCTTACCGACACTGCATTAATTGTAGCTAGTCAGATGCGCCATTTTGAGTTTCCGTACCGTGCTATGCGTGAAGTTCGACCAATCGGACTTCGTGGGCTCTTCTCGTTTAGAGGAAGAAAGCGCTTTTCAGCATCGTTGCATGGGTACCAAATATCTCTACGTGGTGAGCATTGGAAAACTATTACAATTAGTCCGGTAAACCGGGATACCTTTATCAGTGAACTAATGGAGCATGTCGAACAAGAGCGTTCTGGTAGGGCTACGGTTGTTCGTTCTTAAGCTATGAAACCAATTGTAATTTTTGCGTCACTATTTTGTATTTTTTTGATTGGGGCAGCACTATTTCTGGGAACACACGATTCTGGTGGTTCTCGACTAATAAATATGGATCCGCAGTATACTCAGCGAACTGTTGATGGGTATTGGAAGCGAGGATCTGATACTCCAAAGGTTACCCTAGATGTTTACAGTGATTTTCAGTGTGAAGCATGTGTGGTTGAGTACCCAATTATTGAAGCTGCTATGCAAACTGCAGGTCCATCAGTTCAGTTACGATTTCATGAGTTTCCTCTTAATACTAGTCCAACTTCGATTTTGGCAGCTGAAGCCGCTGAGTCAGCCGGAAGACAGGGAAAGTTTTGGTTAATGTATCAGCGTCTATATTCAACTCATACAGCTTGGATGAACCAATCACAGGATCAATTACTCGCTACCTTTCTTGGGTATGCAAAAGAGTTTGGAATGAATCCTGATCAATTTAAACGTGATTTTAACGACAGTTCACTCACAGACCAAATCGATGTCGATGTAAAAAATGGAAACAATTTACATGTTCAAAGTATTCCAACCTTTTTCATAAATGGTAAATTATCTCCTTTACCTCAATCGTCCACCGAGCTTATGTCACAGTTAAATTCGATGACATATTAATATGCAAGTTCCTGCTGCAATCTCGGTTAGTCAGGCTATTACACTCTGTAATACTGCGCTCAATGATTACACCCTTTCAATTGAGGGCGAGGTTTCAGGATACTCACTCAGTCGTGGTCAATTTGTTTTTTTCGATTTAAAAGATGAGGAGAAGGAGGCTCGACTTTCATGTTTCATGATGGTTCACCAATTAACTGTCCCAGTGGAAGATGGAATGCGTGTAGTAGTTACAGGGCGGCCAGGCATTTTTGTTAAAAGTGGAAAGTTTAGTATTACACTTCAAAAAGTTGAACCAAAAGGTGAGGGGAGTGTACGGCGTGCATTTGAACTTTTAAAGAAGAATTTACACGAAGAAGGGTTGTTTGCACTAGATAGAAAGCGGCCGCTTCCGTTGTATCCAAAAAATGTAGGTATTATTTCTTCTTCGGACGCAGCTGGGTATGGCGACTTTATGCGGATAGTTGAAACTCGCTTACGAGGTATTCACTTCACGATGGCAAATGTTGCTGTGCAGGGTAAGGATGCTGAATCGGAAATTTGTACGGCGTTTGACCATTTGAATTCGCACTATGCACTCGACGTAATTGTGCTCATTCGAGGAGGGGGCAGTATAGAAGATCTTCATGCGTTTAATAGTGAGCCAGTTGCACGTGCAATAGTGCGCTCAAAGGCTCCAGTGCTTGTTGGTGTGGGTCATGAGCGAGATATTACCATTGCTGACTTCTGTGCTGATGTACGTGCCTCTACACCATCTAATGCGGCTCAAATTTTGCTCCCTACACCCGATGAAGTCCGGGCGATTGTAGGACGATTAATCCAAGATGGGCATCGAAGGGTAGAGAACCATATAAACCTTCTGCGTGAACA